>NZ_JBHUDD010000056.1:0-76023 GCF_042677865.1 Lacimonas salitolerans
AACACCGTCACGGACATCGTCAGGCGGCACCGCCAAAATGCCTTGTGATACGATCCTGCCCCCTACCGGAATCTACCCCATGTGGAGCGGGCGGGGATAGTCATGGGTCATGTCCTCCTCCCGGCTCCAGTGGTCTTGATGGGCGTGCCGGGCATGGTGGCGGCGATCTGGATCGCCTGCACCACGTAGTCGTGGTCGAGCCTGCGGCCGAAGCTGCCGCCTGCGGGCAGGACATGGAGGGTGACCTGGGACGGATCGAGGCCGGTCAACGCGACCGCCGCATCGCGTACCACGGCGGGGATCTGCGTCGCGGTCCAGATCTGCACCCTGTCCGCCTCGACCAGCACCGTGGCGCTGAGCGGCTCGAGGGCTGCATGGGCGAGGAAAGGCGATCGGTACTCCGCCTCGATCACGGTGGCCCCGTTCAGCGCGGCCTCGACATCGCCGTCGTCGCGCAGGCGGCTGTTGCGGAACTCATCGGTCCGGGCTTCCGACAACGCCTGCCACATCTCGGTAGAGCTGGCGGGATAGTCGGGGGGCAACCAGTCGACCTCCAGCGCCTGCGCCGCCTGAAACGCGAACCAGGTGTTGTCGGCGATGACGGCCAGCCCCTCGTTCACCTCGACGACCGACCGCACGCCCTGCATCGCCAGAGCGGCATCGGCGGAATAGCTTGCCATCGCACCCCCACGCCCCGGGTTCGCGCGCACGGTTGCGTGCAGCATCCCGGGCAGGACCACGTCAATGCCGTAGTCCTGCGTTCCTGTCGATTTCGCGACGATGTCGAGCCGTTGATAGGGCTTGCCCAGGCGCGTCCACGCGGAGGCGGGGCGGAGCGTCACGTCGGTGACAGGCTCGATGGCCGCCGCCTCGCCGGCAAGCTCGGTATAGGGAATGCGCGTGCCGTCCGGCAGAACGACCTGCCCGTCCTCGGTCCGCAGGTCGGCGCGCGGGACGCCCGTGCGCGCCGCCGCGGCGGACTTGAGGGTTTCGCGGGCCGTGGCCCCAGCCAGCCGCAGGGTCTCGTGCAGGTCGGCGACAGATGACGATCCGCCGGTGAACTGCGAGCCGGTCAGGCGCGAGACGTTCATCATCAGGTCGCGCACCGTGCTGGCCACAAACCCGTGCTCCCAGGCCGGGAACGGCATGCTCTCGGCGGCGATGATGCCGTTGAAATAGGCCTGATGCGGCTGCTCGGGGTCGAGCGTGGCGGTGGCGGGATCGATGTCCAACTCCTCTGCGATCAGCATGGCCTGGGTCGAGGCGATGCCTTGGCCCACATCCGCGCGCGGCACGATCAGCGTGATCCCGTCCGGCGTGATCTTGACGAAAGGGGTAAGTGCTGCCTCGCCCGTCCCCAGACCATCAAGCAGGGGATTTGGCGTCGCGCGGGTGACGAAATAGGCCCCGAAGGCGACCCCGCCGAGAATGGCGGCGGACCCGATCAGGAATGTGCGGCGGGCGATGGTTCTGGCGCGTCCCATCGTTCAAGCCTCCCGCAGCGCGGTGGCGGCAGAATGGACGGCGGCACGGATGCGGGGATAGGTCCCGCAGCGGCACAGGTTGCCCGACATCGCGGCGTCGATATCGTCATTGGTCGGCTCGGGGTTGCGGGCCAGAAGGTCGGCGGCCTGCATGATCTGGCCGGACTGGCAGTAGCCGCATTGCGCCACTTGGTGGTCGATCCAGGCCGCCTGAATGGCGTGCAGCGCGCCCGCGCTGCCAAGCCCCTCGATCGTCGTGATCTCGCCCCAGACATCGGCCAGCGCCACCTGGCAGGACCGCACGGCCTCACCATCGATATGCACGGTGCAGGCGCCGCACTGCGCGATCCCACAGCCATACTTGACGCTGGTGATGTTCAGACCGTCCCGCAGCGCCCAAAGCAGCGGCATGTCATCTGGCAGGTCAACCGTGTGACTGGTGCCGTTTATCGTAAGGTCCATTGCTTTCTCCAGTCGGCTGTTGGACGAGACTTGGCGTATCAATCACTCCAAGCTAGGCCCGTCGGCGCGGTGCGGCGATATGCATATGTGGTCATTCGCATGCAGATTGGGTCAGTCGGTATTCATAGGCTGGTCCTGCCCAAGGGCCCGTGGCATTCAGGCAAGATACTTGAGAGTTCGGGCGCATGGACAGTTCACAGACCTATTCCCTGTATATGGCGACCGACGTGGCGTGCCGGATCCTCGGCGTCGATCCGCAGGTGATGCTGGAGACGGCAGGCCTTGGCGCGCTTCCCTATGGCCGGACCGAGGTGCGCGGCACGGCGCAGCAGTATTTCGACTGCTGGAACACGATGGCCCTGTTGTCACCGCGCCCCGACTATGTGCCCCACCTTGGTATCACGATTTCGCGCGGGCCGGTGATCCCGGTCTTTTTCACGCTGTCCTGCGCGCCCGATCTGGAAACCGGACTGATGCGGCTGGCGCGGTTCAAGTCGCTGCTGGGACCGACGCTCATGCGGGTGTTCTGGGACGATGCACGGTTGCGACTGGAATTTGACAGCGTGGACGCCCGCGCCCCCATGCCATCGAGCTTTGGCGCCCTGCAACTTGTGGTCGCGGTGGAGAAGATCCGCGGGGCTGCAGGCCATCTGGTTTGCCCGGTTGCGGCTGGCTTCGATGGATCCGAGGAGGAACGGCGCATGATCGCCGGTCATCTCGGCGTAATGCCCGAGCGTTCGCATGCCGCTTACGTCGCCTTTTCGCCCGAGGATGCCAAACGCCGGTTCATTTCCGAGAATCCCCCCCTTTGGGCCGATATCGAGGCCGACCTCAATCTTCAGCTGGCGGCACAGAACGACCGTTGGCCTGTCGCCGATCGGGTGCGGGGGGCATTGGTCGATCTGATGCCGGCGGGACGAACGGGAGCAGAAGATGTCGCCGCAGCCCTTGGGCTGAGCCGCAGCACGTTGCAGAGGCGGTTGCGCGAAGAGGAGACGTCGTATCAGGCGGTGCTGGATGCCACGCGGCGCGACATTGCGATCCGGTATCTCACCAAGACCACCCTGCGCGCGGACGAGATCGCGAATGTCCTGGCCTTCCGCGATGCCAACAGCTTTTCGAGAAGCTTCCGGCGGTGGACGGGCCTTTCGCCGCTGGCGTTCCGGCAAGAGGCAGCGCGCGCGGCGATAGTGTCCCGCGCAACTGACTAACGATTTCCCTGGAAAGCACTTGTGTCACCACGGGTTCTGCCCGGCCTAACAGGCAAGCACACGCAAAAATGCGTTTTTCAGGGCGTTGTCGGGGAAAGAGTGCCTGAAGCGGGTTGCGGCGCGCAGGTCACGGACGCGCCGCGTGCAACCCGCGACCCGAGGCGCAAGCCGAGAAACCCAGCGCGCCGAAGGCGCTCAATCGGATCAGACCACGCTGGACAGGCTGACGACCCTGCCAGCCGGGCGCAGGATGGTCCGCGCGGTGGTGGCGATGCTGTCGGCGGTCAGGCCCGCGTCGGCGTACATGTCCGCCGGGCTGGCGTGGTCGATCACGCGGTCAGGCAAGGTCATCGTGCGCACGGCCAGACCGCGATCCAGCAGGCCGTTGGCGGCCAGATCATGCAGCACCATGGCGCCGAACCCGCCCTGCACCCCCTGCTCTACCGTGATCAGCGCGCGGTGTTCGCGGGCCAGCCGGTGCAGCAGCTCGCGGTCCAGCGGCTTGGCAAAGCGCGCATCGGCCAGCGTCACGCTGATCCCATCGCCTTCCAGCGCCGCGGCAGCGCGGCGGCACTCGCCCAGATGCGCGCCGAGGCTCAGGATCGCCACATCGGTGCCTTCCGAGATCACCCGGCCCTTGCCGATTTCCAGCACCGTGCCGCGCTCGGGCAGCTCCACCCCTTCGCCCGCGCCGCGCGGATAGCGGAACGCGATCGGCCCTTCGTCAAAGGCCACGGCGGTGGCGACCATGTGCATCAGCTCGGCCTCGTCACCCGCCGCCATCACGGTGAACCCGGGCAGGTTGCACAGGTAGGCCAGATCATAGGCCCCGGCATGGGTCGGCCCATCGGCCCCCACCAGCCCGGCGCGGTCGATGGCAAAGCGCACGGGCAGGTTCTGCAGCGCCACATCATGCACCACCTGATCATATCCGCGTTGCAGGAAGGTGGAATAGATCGCCGCAAAGGGGCGCAGCCCGCTGGCGGCCATGGCGGCGGCGCAGGTCACGGCGTGCTGTTCGGCGATGCCCACGTCATGCACCCGGGCCGGAAAGCGTTGGGCCATGATGTCCAGCCCGGTGCCGCCGGGCATGGCGGCGGTCACCGCCACGACGCGCGGATCGCGGGCGGCCTCTTCGGTCAGGGTCTTGCCGAATACGGATGTATAGCTGGGCGCGCCGGGGGCCGATTTGGCCTGCGTGCCGGTGGCGGGGTCGAATTTCGCCACCCCGTGATACTTGCAGGCCGAGGATTCCGCCGGGGCATAGCCCTTGCCCTTGACCGTGCAGACATGGATCAGGGTCGGCCCGGTGGCCCGCGCCCGCGCCGCGCGCAGCACCGGCAAAAGCTGGGACAGGTCGTGGCCGTCGATCGGGCCGATGTAATCGAACCCCAGATCCTCGAACAGGCCGCCCTGCCCGCCCATGCCGGTCACCAGTTGCCGGGCCCGCCGCGCGCCTTCGCGCATCGGCGGCGGCAGCGCGGCCTCGAACCCTTCGGCCAGCGCGCGCATCTTCTGCAACGGCTCGTTGGCGTAAAGGCGGCTCAGATAGGCCGACATCGCGCCGACCGGGGGGGCGATGCTCATTTCATTGTCATTCAGGATCACGAACATCCGCCGACCTTCGGCGCCGGCGTTGTTCATCGCCTCATAGGCCATGCCTGCACTGATCGCGCCATCGCCGATCACGGCGATCGCATCGCCCGTGGGCATCCCCATGTCGCGCCCGATGGTGAACCCCAGGGCGGCGGAAATCGAGGTGCTGGAATGGGCCGCGCCAAACGGATCGTAATCGGACTCGGCGCGCTTGGTGAACCCGCTCAGCCCGTCCTTCTGGCGCAGGGTGCGGATGCGGTCGCGCCGTCCGGTCAGGATCTTGTGCGGATAGCATTGGTGGCCGACATCCCAGATCAGCTTGTCCATCGGCGTGTGAAACACCGCATGGATCGCCACGCTGAGTTCGACCACGCCCAGCGATGACCCCAGATGCCCGCCGGTTTCCGACACGGCATGGATCAGCTCGGATCGCAGCTCATCCGACAATCGTCGCAGATCGGCATCGGGCAGCGCCCGCAGATCGGCGGGGCCGGCAACGCGGTCAAGCAGCGGGGTTTCGGGACGGGTCATGGCAGGGTCCTTTCGGATAAGGTCAAAGCGCCGCATCTGAGCTGTCCCAGATGCGGCGCCAGGCTCCTGTCGCCAACAGGAAGGGACGCGGAGGGCGGACCCCCCGGCATTCAGCCCCCGGGACACAATCGGGGACCGAACAGGGCCAGGCAGGGTGCGGTCCGGTGCGCCGGACCGCGGGCCCGCCTATTGCGTTGCCGCCTCGTAGGTCGGCGCGCCGGTGGTGGCCAGCTCGGGCCAGTCGGCGATCACGTTGGTGCCTTGCAAGGGTTGTTGATAGCCCTTGTGGCAGGTCGCACAGGCGGCCTTGGGCGCATCGCCAAAGACCGGGCCCAGACGATGCTCGGGATACTCGTCCTTCAACGGCACCAGGTAGTCGTTGTTCATTTCCTGAACCATCGCGATGCCCAGGCTGGAGGTGGACCACTGCGGCGTCGCCTGCCCCACGTCATAGAACGCGCGGCTGTTGTGACAGAACACGCAGTTCACCCCCAGCGAGTTGCTGAAATAGTTCATCAGCGAGTAGGTCCGCTCGGTATCCTGCCAGGTCTGCGTGGCCGGGTCGGTCACGTCTTCCGCCACGCGGCTTTCTAGGTTGTGCACCGCGATCTGCTCGTAGTTCAGCAGAAAGGATTCCAGCGCATCAGACGGCAGCGAGGTGTATTGCGACTGCACCGTCACGCGGTTCTGCACCGCCGACCAGCCGGCCGCATTCTCGTTGACCGGCCCAAGGCGGAACCAGATGTCGCTGGGCACGTTCTCGCCGCGGTGGCAGGTGTAACAGGTCACACCCACTTCCTTGTTGGCGTTGACGTGTCCATCCCAGTTCTCGTTGATGTTCTGGGTCATCTGGATCATCCGGCGCGACACGACCTTGGTGTACAGATCATCCGCCCCGTACTCCTCAAGCGCGACATCGCCGTGGCAATAGGCGCAGCCCTCGTCCGGCGACACCCATTGGGTCATCGCCAGCATGACGCGGTTGAAGTTGTCCTCGGTCAGATCGCCCAGAACCTGGACGTTCTCGTAGATGTCGCGCGCCAGCGGCTCGTCGCCCGTCGGGATAAAGGGCTCATCCTCGAGGATGGCTTCGATGTCCGGGTCGGGCGTTGCCAGATCGGCGGTGAACTCGGGCACCGACATGCCGGTGCCGCGCGGGCCGGTCTGCAGGCTGTCGGTGGCAAAGGGTTGCCCCCATGACACCAGCAATGCCGCCACCACGACCGCCCCACCCACGCCCCCGACCAGAATGGCCGGGCCGTAGATGTTCGTGGGGTTACTCTCGTTCCACTTGGTGAACCATTTGGGAAGCATGATCTCAGCCCTCCTGTCCGATGAAGGATTCGTAGGACCGGAAATCCTCGTATCCGTAGGAACCATCATACATAGGGGCAAAGTTGTGTTCCTGCGCCCAGATGAACCAGTTGTCCACCACCGTCCCGGTCAGCAGGATGCCGATACCGCCCGTTATCGGGGTAAGAACGGCGAACCACCACGCCCACCTGTGGATACCTTCCATCGTGGCGTTGAAGCCCATGGTCCAGCGCCAGAACAGGGCGGCACGCTCGGTCGCGGTGCCCCGGTCATAGATCTGCTCCAGCTCGCGGTCGCCGCCGAAACGGGTGACCGACAGGATGGTGGCCCCGTGCATCGCGAACAGCAGAACCGAGCCGTACAGGAACACGATCGACAGACAATGGAACGGGTTGTAGTACAGGTTGCCGTAGCGGATCGAGAAGGCCGTGGTCCAGTCGAGGTGCGGGAAGATGCCGTAAGGCACGGCCTCGCTCCACGATCCCATCAGGATCGGGCGGAACAGGCCCAGCACCAGGAACAGCCAGATCGCCGACCCGAAGGCCCAGAAGACGTGCTTGCCCATCTTTTGCTCGGCCGCCAGTTGCCAGGACCGCAGCCACCACAACATCACCGCCACCAGCAGGAAGAAGCTGGAGATGACGTACCAGCCGCCATCGTTCAGCGGCGGGATGGTCAGCCCGTATTCCGGGCTGGGCGGCTCAAGCGCCAGCCAGAAAAGCTGCCGGATGAATTCGGGGATCGACCAACCCACCTGTGACAGCATGTTCATGCCGACAATGACAAACCACACCAGCCCCGAGGCGATGGCGGCGATGCCGACCATGCCTGTGTTGATGGGGCCGATCTGCGCGTTTCCGAACCAACCCAGCAGATTGGAAAAGAATGGCGTGCCCGAGCGGTCTTCGGTCAGGGTGCCCAGGTCGTCGGTGCCCCATTCCGGGTTACCGCGCACCTGCACCTGTGTGAAAATGTTCTGATATTCAGCCATGATTACATCCCCACCTGAGAAGGCCATATCGGCAGCTCAAGCCACCAGTTCCACCATTCGGGCCAGCCCGCAGTCCAGACCGGACCGGAAATGATGATGCAGACCGCCGACCAGAACCCCGCGTTCAGCGCCAGGAACAGACCGACGCGGTGGATGCCCAGCGTGCCGACCGAATAGCCGATGAAATCGCGAAAGAACGTGTCTTCGTGGTCTGGCGTCTTTGCAACTTCACCCTTTTCCGGGTTCGCCGCCGACAGGATCAGACCGCCATGCAGCGCCAGCGCCAGCGTGGTGGTGAAAAAGAACGTCACAGCCAGCATATGCGCGGGGTTGTAGTGAAAGTGCAGATAGGCGTAGCCGGTGTTGCTGACCCAATCGAGATGGCTGAAGATGCCATACGGGAACCCATGCCCCCAGGCGCCCATCAGGACCGGACGAAAGATCACCAGCGTCACATAGGCCAGGATCGCAAAGCTGAAGGCGAAGGGCACGTGATACCCGATACCCAGCTTGCGGCAGATCTCGACCTCGCGCAGCGCCCAGCTGATGAAGGATGCGGTGGCGCAGATCGTGATGAACTGCCACAGCCCGCCTTCGTTCAGCGGTGCGATGCCCAGACCATAGGACAGGTCAGGCGGCGCGATGTTGATCAACCAGGGGTTAAACGTGCCCTGCTGGGCAGCCCCCCAGAAAATGAGTATAGTGCCCAATAGGGCAAAAAAGGCGGTCGTGACCCCGAAGAAGCCCACAAAGAATGGACCTACCCAGAAGTCGAACAGATCGCCGCCGATCAGCGTCCCTCCGCGGACGCGATACTTTTTTTCGAAGCTGAGCAGCGCCATCTTCCTAAGTCTCCGCGTTTGGCGGCGCGGCCCGTTCAGACCAAAGCCGTCGTTTCTTTCAAGTTTTGCTGCGGCCGGGCATGCCGCCCGCAGCGGTGTTCATTGGGGCCTTCGGCCCTGGGGTCACTCGGCTGCTGCGCGCGATGCCGCGGCGTTCTCGAACCAGTTCACACCGTTCGACAGGACCACCAGGTGGATCATGACGGCCAGCAGGAACAGGAACACGCCCTGTGCCACGAAAACGCGGCGGGGATCGAAGATCAGCCAGATTTTGTAGAAATTTGCCATTGTTTAGATCCCCTTCAGAACCAAGGTGCCCAGATGTAGGTCGCCAGGTGGGCAACCACTGCAACCGCCGTGAACAGCCAGAGGCCGCTCATGTAGACGGAATGCAGCTCCTGCGCTTGCTCGTCGGTGAGACCCGTGAATGACAGGTCGGTATTATCAGCCATGAACTTTCCTCCGGATAGTAAAGCTGAGGCCGCGAACCCCTCGCGGCAGGGTCCTTCGGGGTCCATTGCTGGACCCGTCGGGCCTGTCCGCCCCATGTGGAACGGTCAGTTTCGGGTTCGGTCCTTTCAGACCGAAAATACGATGGGCGTGATGCGGTCGGCCTCGGCCCACGCGCGGGCCAGCGGCCCCCGTGTCAGCAAGGTCTTTTCGCGCGCCACGGCCTGAACCCAGGCAATTGTCGCGAACGGGATCGCCACGACAAAGAAAAGGCCAAAGAACACCCGGAATTCCGCGCTGCGGCGCGAGATATTCCGGTAGCCCCGGGTTGGCAGTTTCGAGGTCACATCAGTCATGTGTCTTCCTCCTGTTGGATGGGTTTCGCGGCGGTCTTGCCCTTGGGGGCAAGCGCCTGGACGGTCTCGATCACCACGCGCTCGTCACCCTGACGCAGCGCCCGCTCTTCGGCGGCGTCGCGCAGTTGCTTGGCGGCGGAAATACGAGTCAGTATCGGATGGCTGGACACGATGCGGTCCAGCTCGGCCTGGGCATCGGTGTCCCAGGGGAAATCGCGGCGCAGCGGTGTGGGCGTGGCCGGGGCCTCGTCCATCTGGCTGCCCAGCGGCAGGATGTGGAACAGCGCATCGAACAGCCCGTTGCACACCTCTTGCAGCAGATATGTCGCTCCCGCATAGCCCATGAAGGGCGTGCCGGTGTGCCGCCGGATCGCCGCACCGGGAAAGGACGCGGGGATGAACGCGGGTTGCGGCCCATGCCCGGCCTTCATCTCGGCCATGTACATCTTTTCGTTGATCGACCCCATCACGATCAGCGGGCGCTTTTGATGGATCATCGCGCGCACTTCTTCGTTGTTGGTCTTGGCCCCGCGCGTCCGGGCCACGGCAAAGGCGCAGGGTAGGCCCAGATCGCTTTCCATGTAATGCCGGATGCCGCGGGCGTAGGTTTCGGATGCCACGATGCCGAAACTGGCGGTGGCAAAGAAATCCTGCGTCACGCTGCGCCACAGATCCCAGACGGGCTTGATGGTCGAATGCTTTTCCTGTGCGATGAAAGGTTCCGGGTCCAGCCCCAGCATGTCGCCCAGCTTGCGCAGGAACCGCGTTGTGCTGTCGATGCCGATGGGCGCCTGCAGATAGGGCTTGCCCAGAACCTCGGCCAGACCACGGCCAAACTCACGATACATGCAGATGTTCACATCCGCATTCACAAGGTTGCGCATCTCGGCCAGATGGCTGCCCAGCGGCATCACCATGTTGACCTCGGCGCCGATCCCCTGAACCAGGCGCCGGATCTCGGCCAGATCGCTTGGCATATTGAACGTGCCATACATCGGCCCGAGTATGTTGACGCGGGGGGCAGCCCCCTCTTCGCGCTTTTTCTCGGGCGGCATACGACCCTTGGTCATGCCGAATTCGGTAAAGATCCAGGTCATCGCGCGATCCGCGCTTTGCCACTGATCCTCGTCGATGGTGCGCGGCAGGAACCGCTGGATGTTGGTGCCCTGCGGCGTGACACCGCCGCCGATCATTTCCGCGATCGAGCCGGTGACAACCACGCAAGGCAGCGCCGGGTCCAGCGTCTTCCACGCCCGTTCCATCGCCTCTTCGGTGCCCTTGCCCATTTCCTCTTCGGCAAGGCCAGTCACCACGATCGGCAGTTCATGCGGCGGCAGCGCGTCGGTGTAATGCAGCACCGATGTCACCGGCAGGTTCTCGCAGCCCACCGGGCCGTCGATCACCACCTGCAAACCCTTGACGGCGGTAAAGGCGTAAACGGCCCCCCAGTATCCGCCCGCGCGATCATGATCCTGAACAAGCATCAGATCATCTCCTGCGCTTTGGCGGCACGGGCCAGCTTGTCGAGCTTCTTTTGATGCTGGGCGCGGAAATCGGGACGCAGGTTGGGCGACCCTTCCCAGATGCCGGCGGTATCGCCGGAACCCACTCCGTCAAAGAACTCGGCCATGTGGTCCATGCGGTCCTTGTTGGCCATCGCGGCATTGATCACCTCGGCCAGGCTGCCGGCACCCGCAGGCCCCATGAGCGGCCGCGCCGAAATCAGGTTGGTGAAATACAGCGACGGGATGGTCAGCTCCTTGGCCTTCTGCACGACCGGGGTCGTCCCGATGGCCAGGTTCGGCTGGATCGCTTCCATCGCGGCACAGTCATCTTCCAGCGACGCGCGGAATTTCACCTTCACGCCCCGCGCCTCAAGCCATGCGGCATCGGCGGCGTTCCAGGGCGTCTTGGGACAGGCGGTGCCGACGTAGGGCAGGTCCGCGCCGCTTTCGATCAGCAGCCGGGCGACCAGCAATTCGCTGCCCTCGTATCCCGACAGGGTGATCGTGCCCTTGATCGGGGCCGCGGCCAGCGCGTCCCTGATCGCGGGAACAAAGGCGTTCTGCGCGGCGGCAATCTGCTCGGCGGGCACGCCATGGGCCTCGCCGATCGCGGCCAGCCATGCATGCGTGCCCTCGACACCCACGGGGGCCGATCCGACGACGGGGCGGCCCGCGGTCTGAAACTCGCGCACGGCGGCGGTATAGAACGGGTGGATCGCGGCCACGACCGAACAATCCAGCGCGGCGTAAAGCTCGCGCCATTCGCGGCAGGGCACGACCGGACCGGCGGCCAGACCCATCGGGGCCAGCATCGCGCCGATCATCATCGGATCCGCCGGGAACATCTCGCCCAGCAGGGTCACGGTGGGCCGGTCGGATGTGCCGCCATCAGGGCGGGGCACGGGGCCGGCCTGCGCCTCTTCGCGGGCATATTTCAGCATCGCACCGGCCAGAACGTCCTTGGCCTCGGCGTGGGTTGGCACGCCGAACCCGGGCACGTCGATGCCGACGATGCGCACGCCGTTGATCTCGTCGGGCAGCAGCCGCAGCGGCACGCCGCTGGCGGTGGGCACGCACAGGTTGGTCACCACAACCGCATCATAACGGTCGGGATCGGCCAGTTCATGCACCGCGTCGCGGATATCCTCGAACAGCTTGCCGGTGACCAGAGATTCCGAATTGAACGGCACATACCCGACCGAGCGGCGCGCACCGTAGAAGTGGCTGACAAAGGTCAGCCCATAGACACAGCAGGCCGAACCCGACAGCACCGTCGCCACCCGCTTCATCCGCAGACCGACACGCAGTGACCCGAAGGCAGGGCACATCGACTGCGGCTTGTCATGCGGGCCGGTGGGATAGTCGGCTGCGAATTTGTCCAGAAGCTCGGACTGGCCCGCATCGCGTGCCGCCTGCTCCATGGTCGATCCGGCGTGGCAGCCCAGGGCGGGATCGCCCTGCAAGGCTGGCGCCTCTTCACCGGGCGTGCCCAGCGTCACTTCGGCCTCATGGGCGGTGTCGTATGTCTCTTCGCGGCTCATTTCGCCTCGTCGTGTGAGGGTTGCGGTGCGCGCTCAAGCTGCTTCAGGGCGCGGTCCCAGCGGGCCAGTTCATCCAGGTCAAACATCGTCGTACACCACTTCCAGGGATTCCATCGGCGCGGCGTTCTTGCCGCGCATGTCGGTTGCGGTCGCCGGTTCCAGCACGATGTCGCCGCCGGTGTCCTTGCTGTCGAACAGCTCCAGCAAGCCATCCTGCGTCAGCGCCGTGGGCCGCATCGGCGGTGCCTCGGACACGTTCACGCCCAGCTCGGCAAACAGCGCGCCCCACTGCGAGTCACCCGTGCCGACGATCTGGTAATTGGCCGACTTCTTGCGCAGGTCGTCATCCTGCGGGATCGAGGCCAGGATCGGGATGCCGACCGCATTGGCAAAGGCCTGCGCCTCGCCCGAATGGTCATCCTTGTTCACGACCAGCCCGGCGACGCCGACATTGCCACCCAGCTTGCGGAAGTATTCCACCGCCGAGCAGACGTTGTTGGCCACGTACAGCGATTGCAGATCGTTGCTGGCAACCAGGATCACCTTTTGCGCCATGTCGCGGGCGATGGGCAGGCCAAAGCCGCCGCAGACCACGTCGCCCAGGAAATCCAGCAGGACATAGTCAAAGTCCCAGTCGTGAAAGCCCAGCTTCTCCAACAGTTCGAACCCGTGGATGATCCCGCGCCCGCCGCAGCCGCGGCCGACCTCGGGCCCGCCCAGCTCCATCGCGAAGACGCCGTTGCGCTTGAAGCAGACGTCGCCGATGGCAACCTCTTCACCGGCCAGCTTCTTGCGAGTCGATGTCTCGATGATGGTGGGGCAGGCCTTGCCGCCGAACAGCAGGCTGGTGGTGTCCGATTTCGGGTCGCACCCGATCAGCAGCACGCGCTTGCCCTGCTCGGCCATCATGCACGACAGGTTGGCCAGGGTGAACGACTTGCCGATACCGCCCTTGCCGTAGATGGCGATGATCTGCGTTTTCTTGGTGGGTTCGCCAATCGGCACTTCCATGCCCTCGGCGGCCTCTTCCCGCAACCGCGCGTCGTAGTCCTTAAGATTCGGCACTTCGTCTTTCATGCGGCTTGCTCCCAGTTCAGTATCATTTTCAGGCAGGCGGGATCTTCGAAGGCGGTCACATAGGCCGTCGTGGCCTGTGCCGCCTGCACCTCGTGCGTGATAAGCCCGCCAAG
This sequence comes from Lacimonas salitolerans, assembly GCF_042677865.1. Taxonomy (NCBI): domain Bacteria; kingdom Pseudomonadati; phylum Pseudomonadota; class Alphaproteobacteria; order Rhodobacterales; family Paracoccaceae; genus Lacimonas; species Lacimonas salitolerans. The sequence continues at coordinate 13,474 of NZ_JBHUDD010000056.1, forward strand.
GCTCAGTGCGCCGTTTTCAACCAGCGCGCGGGTCGCGGCCAGGTCGGCGCGATCCCATTCGGCAGCGACGCGAAACCGCGCCTCTTTCATGAATGCGGGGGGAAAGGCGAATTGCAGCGGCTGGGTATAGAACCCGGCCAGAACGATTTCGCCGCCCTTGGCGATACGGCCCACCAGATCGTTCAGCAGCCCGCCATTGCCCGACGCGTCATAGATCGCGGCATAGTCGCGACGCGCGTCGGTATCGGGATGGATGACGTCATAGCCTTCGGCGCCGCCCATGCGGTCGGCGTCGATTTCCCATACGGTCGGCGCAGGTGCGCCCGCCGCGATGGTCAGCCGCGCCAGCAACCGGCCCAGCACGCCATGCCCCACGATCAGGTCAGGCACGGTCTTGTCCATCCCGGCCATCGCATGCCGCGCGGTGGCGGCCAGGGCAAGCAGCGCGCCTTGCGCCCCCAGTCCCGAATCAATCCGCGTGACACGGTCGGCATCGGTCACCAGCATCGACGCCGCGCCACCGAACAGGCCAAACGCGCCCTCGAAGCAGTTGGCGCCGGGCACGAACACCCATTCGCCAGTCTTGAAACCCGTGTCGGCCCCGGCCTCGACCACCTCGCCCGCGGCTTCATAGCCGGGCACCAGCGGATAGCCCATGCCGGGAAACGGCGGCATCTGGCCGGACCAGAACAGTTTTTCCGTACCTGTGGAAATACCCGAATGGGCGATCCGCACCACCAGGTCATTCGGCCCGGGTGCGGTCAGGTTCAGCACCTCGATGCCAAGATCCTTTGGTCCGTTGAGAAGGACAACCGATGTCTGCAAGAGCCCCTCCGTATCGTCACGCGGCGGCACAAGGTCAGGGAAGACTCGGCCACTTTGGTTTCGTTATGTGTCAGTTTAACTTTACACTCTGTCCTGTCAATAAATATTGACGTCTTGACAAGAGAAACCGTCAGACGGATTTGACACAGGTCACGACCGAGGTGACGAACGGGCGGCGCGCGCGCGGTGTCGCGATGCCCTCAAACCCTGCCTGTACACACATTTCAGCGATCCGGGCGGCCGACCGCGTGCGGCCCGTGCCCATCGCCATGGTGTAAAAGGCAAAATACACATCCGTGATTCTGTCGGGCCGCGCGCCCCCCGACATCGGCTCGGATATGATCAGCCGACCACCCGTGGGCAGAGTGTCATGTATTTTGGACAGCAGCGCGCGCACCGTGTCGTCGCGGTGATCATAGAGCACGCGAATCAGGCTGATCGCATCCGCGCCACCGGGCAGCGGGTCGTCGCGAAAGGATGCGGGATGCAGCGTGACACGATCCGCCAGACCGGCACGCGACAGCCGCGCGCCCGCCCCCTCCAGCACCTGCGGAAGATCGACCAGCGTCATCGCCATGCCGGGATGCGCCCGCCCCACGGCGGACAGGAACGCGCCCGTGCCGCCGCCGATGTCCATCAGATGACGGATGCCGCGCATCGGCACCGTGGCCAGCGTGTCCTGCGCCACCAGCGCCTGACTGTCGGCCATCAGATCGGAATAGGTGGCGGTCACCTCCGGATCGACCGCGCCGCGCGCGCCGAACACATAGGGCCAGAACGCCGCCAGCTCGGTCTCGGCCCCGCCACGCAGCAGGGCAACCGGATCTTCCATGTCACGATAGAAGGCCCCGTGATGGCGGATCATCTGGCGCAGGCCGGGCACGCCCAGCAGGGCCGCGCCCTTGCGCCCCAGCGAAAACCGCCCGTCGCGGTGCCGCTTCAGCAGCCCCATCGCCGCCCCCGCCTGAAGCAGTATCTGCATCCGTTCTTCGTCCAGCCCGTGGGCATGGGCCAGCGTGGCGGCGCGCGCAGGCCCGGCGGTCAGCCGGTCCAGCACGTCAAGCTCGACCAGCGCGGTCAGCGCCTGCGCCTCGACGAAGCCTTGCACGATCCGGAAAATCTCTGCCCCGTCGCGCCGCGCCATGCCGCGTGTCAGGGGAAAGCGCGCCGCCCAGGCCTGAAACCCGGGGCGCGCGATCAGCCGTGCCATGGCACCGCGCAATGTCATGCCTGACTTGGGCGCGGCGGTATCGGCCATCTGTTACGCCCGCCGGGTCGCCGGGGTGATCACGGGTGTCAGCCGCTCGGCCTGCATCCGCACCATATGCGCCAGCTTGGCCTCGCCCGGACAGGACGGGATCGAAGAGATGGCCCCCGACAGGATATCGGTCAGCCGCCGGATCGCGCCATCGACGCCCAGTTCGGCCACCGCGTTGGGCCGGCCGTGCAGATCATCCTGCCCGACAGGCTTGCCCAGCGTCTGCGAATCATACAGCGCATCGCGCAGATCGTCGGCCACTTGGAACGCCTCGCCGATGCGCGCGCCCAGCTCTTCCCACTCTTCGGGCTCTTGCCCGGCGGAGATCGCCCCCATCTGGGTGGCGGCAATGAACAGCGCGCCCGTCTTGGAACGGTGATAGGCGCGCAGATCGATCTCGGGCTCGCTTTCCCACCCCTGCCCCGCGCAGATGCCGCCCGGCATGCCGGTGCGCCGCGCCAGCGTCAGAACCAGTTGCGCGCTGCGCATCGGGTCCAGGGGCGCGACCTTGGCCAGCACCTCGAACGCCAGCACGATCAGGCTGTCGCCGGTCAGCACCGCCAGCGGCTCGCCATAGGCGCGATGCACCGAGGGCTTGCCGCGCCGGGTGGCGGCATCGTCGAAACAGGGCAGATCGTCATGCACAAGGCTGGCGCAGTGGATCAGCTCCAGCGCCGCCGCCGCCGCATCGGTGATCTGCGGTTGATCGTCGCCGCAGGCCATCGCGACCGAGGTCAGGATCGTGGGACGGATACGCGCGCCGCCGGGCGTTGTGGCATAGGTCAGCGCCGCGCTGAGTTGCCGGGGCGCAACGCCGCCCTGCCCGATCGTCACCGCGTCTGTCACGGCCTTGTCGATGCGTTCGCTTAGTCCCATTATGCCCTCGTCCGGTCGGTAATGTCAGTTTGATGTTACATCAATGTGTAAATCAGACTGGACAGTTTTGGTTTCCGAGTCAAGAATTGTATCTATGGATGACAGGCCGATGAGCGCCAATGAAAAAACCCGCACCGTGATCATCGGCGCAGGCATCGGCGGGCTGTGCTGCGCGCTGCGTCTGGCCCATGCCGGGCATGCCGTCACGATCCTTGATCGCCACGCCGCACCGGGGGGCAAGATGCGCACCGTGCCCTCGCCCGCCGGGCCGGTCGATGCAGGCCCCACCGTGCTGACCCTGCGCCCGGTGTTCGAGACCTTGTTTGCCGATGTCGGCGCGCGTCTGGACGATCATGTGACGCTGATCGCGCAGGACACGCTGGCGCGCCATTTCTGGCCCGATGGCAGCAGCCTGACCCTGACCAGTGATCGCGCCGCCAACGCCGAGGCGATCGACGCCTTTGCCGGGCCGCGCGCGGCGGATCAGTTCCGCCGCTTTTGCACCGACATGCAGCGGCTGTTCACCGCGTTCGACGCGCCGATGATGCGCGCGCCCGATCCGTCGCTGCTCGCGCTGACCGCGCGGGTGATGCGCGATCCGGGGCTGATCCCGATCATGGCCCCGCTGTCCACCGTGGCGCGCGACCTGCGCCGCCGGTTCAGCGATCCGCGCCTGGCGCAGCTTTTCGCGCGCTATGCCACCTATGTGGGCGGGCACCCGTTGCAGACCCCTGCCCTGCTGTCGCTGATCTGGCACGCCGAGGAACAGGGCGTCTGGGTCGTGCAGGGCGGGATGCAGGCGCTGGCCCGCGCGGTGGCCGATCTGGCGCAGGCCAAGGGCGCTGATCTCCGCCTGGGGGCCGAGGTCAGCCGGATCGAAACCACCCAAGGCCGCGCCAGTGGCGTGACCCTGTTGGACGGCACGCGCCTCCCCGCCGACGTGGTGGTGTTCAACGGCGATCCGCGTGCGCTGGCGACCTGCGCGCTTGGCACCGGCACCGCCCATGTGGCCGCGCAGACCCTGACCACACCGCGCAGCCTGTCGGCGCGGGTCTGGGCCTTTGCCGGCACACCGCAGACGGCGCCGGACGGCCCCGATCTGGCCCATCACAACATCTTTTTCGCCGATGACCCGGACGAGGAATTCACCAGCATCGCCGCGGGCGACATGCCGCACGATCCCAGCATCTATGTCTGCGCGCAGGACCGTGGCCAGCCCACACCGCCGCCATATCTGGAGCGGTTCGAGATCATCCTGAACGCCGCCCCCCTGACCACCGCGCAGCGCCCCGAGAAGGAGGCCCAGACATGCCACCAGCGGACATTCCCGACACTGGCCCGGTTCGGCCTGACCTTCAGCCCCGAACCCGGGCGCGACGCGCTGACGACGCCATCGACCTTCAACCGGCTGTTTCCGGCCAGCGCCGGGTCGCTGTACGGGCAATCCCCGCACGGGATGACGGCGTCGCTGAAACGGCCACGGGCGCGGACGGCGGTTCAGGGCCTGTACCTGGCGGGGGGCGGCACGCATCCGGGGGCGGGGGTGCCGATGGCGGCGCTCTCAGGCCAGCATGCGGTCGCGGCGATACTGAAGGACCGAACTTCGATCTAGACGTGCCACCCAACGGCTATGCCTGGTGGTACATGGACGCGATCAGCGCCTGCGGCACCCGCGCCCTGTCGGTGATCGGCTTCATCGGCTCGGTGTTCTCGCCGTGGTACGCGTGGTCGGGGCGGCGCGATCCGGCCAATCACTGCTGCATCAACGTGGCCACCTACGGCCCCGGCGGGCGCTTTACCATGACCGACCGGGGCCGCGCGGCGCTGCGCACCGATGACGGCGCGCTGAGCGTCGGCCCATCGGAAATGCGTTGGGTCGACGGCAAGCTGGTGATCACGGTCAACGAATGGGGCGCGCTGCCGATGGTGACGCCCGTGCGCGGCACGATCACCCTGACCCCGCAGGCCATCACCCGGGTCGAACTGCCGCTGACGCCGGATGGCGCGCATGTCTGGCGGCCCTTTGCCCCGGTGGCGACGGTCGATGTGGCGCTGGAGGCGACAGGCTGGCAATGGCAGGGCCACGGCTATTTCGACGCCAATTTCGGCACCCGCGCGCTGGAACAGAATTTCGATTTCTGGACCTGGGGGCGCTTCCCGGTGACGGATGGCGCGACGTGCTTTTACGACGCCACGCGGGTGGATGGCACAAGGCTGGCGCAGGCGGTGCATTTCGATCACGCGGGACAGGCAATCGAGATCACGCCGCCGCCCCTGCAACGGGTGAATCCCAGCCTGTGGCGGGTGCACCGTGAGACGCGCGGCGATGCGGGATGCGCACCGCGTCAGGTGATGAACATGCTGGACGCGCCGTTCTATTCGCGCTCGATGGTGCGCACGGTGCTGGATGGTGAAGCCACGATCGGCGTGCACGAGGCGCTGGACCTGCGCCGCTTTCGCGCGCCGCTGCTCAAACCCATGCTGGCGGTGCGGGTGCCGCGCCGGGCCGGATGGCAGTTTCAGGATTGAAACGCAGCAAGGGGGCCAGCCCCCCGACCGCGTGCCGCGGACTCCCCCCGGAGTTTATCCGGCAAGATGAAGCAGGACCGGATCAGCGCTGGGGCTTGGGCGGGTTCGCCGCCACCTGCGGGTTCAGGCGCAGAACCGACAGGTTCAGCGCGCCCGCCACGGTGACCCAGGCCAGATAGGGCACGAACAGCAGCCCGGTGATCATGTCGACCTGCCACAGGGCAAGCGTCGTCACCGCCACGCTGGCCCACAGCAGCGACAGCACCAGCATCCCGCCACGAATGTTCTGCAGGCCGAAGAACACCGGCGTCCACAACCCGTTCAGCGCGATCTGCAACGCCCAGAGCGCCATCGCCAGCGTGCCCGCGTCACTGACAGCCGCGCGCGCGCCTGCGGCCGCCATGCAGATGTAGATGATCGACCATGCGACCGGGAACAGCCAGTCGGGCGGGGTCCAGCTGGGCTTGGACAGTGCCCGATACCACGGGCCCGGCGGAAAAATCGCGCCGTTCGCGCCCGCGGCAAAGCAGGCACCCAGAAAAATGACAAAATACACCCATATCATGGGTTACGAGGTAGTGCGTGCCGCCCCGGCTTGCAAGGACGCTTTTCGCGCCCTCTCCTGCGCCTCGATCTGGCCCAGCAAGGATACCACACGATCCGACCACGCATTGCGGGGCGCGTCGCTGCGCGATGCGGCATCGACCAGGAACGCCACCTCGGGCAGCGGTCTGGCATAGATCGTGGCGCGGCGCGGCATCACCAGCGTGACACCGGCGCGGATCATCGACAGGCCCAGCCAGCCGATCTTCTGGCCCGTGTTGGTGCGGGCGCGGGCGGTGATGCTGTCAAACCCCTGCGCGCGGACCTGCCCGCCGATCCCGGCGTAGATATGGCGCGCGGCAAAGATGCCGGGGCGGCAATCGACCGGCAGCGCGGCCACACCGGCCTCGGACCTGTGATACAGCTCGTCCGCCTGCCGCAGCAGCCGCCGCACGACACCGCGCAGCGCCGGGGTGGCACGCGGACTGGCCAGCATCTCGGCCGGGTCGATTCCTGCCTCGGCCAGCCAGTCGGTCGGCAGGTACAGCCGCCCCTCGCGGGCATCCTCGCCCACGTCGCGGGCAATGTTGGTCAGCTGCATCGCCACACCCAGATCACAGGCCCGCGCCAGCGCATCGGCATCGCGCACCCGCATCAGCACGCACATCATCGCGCCAACCGCGCTGGCGACGCGGGCGGAATAGGCATGCAGGTCCGACAGCGTGGCATAGCGCCGCTCCATCGCGTCCCAGGCCAACCCCTCGAGCATCGCCTCGGGCAGGGCGCGGGGCATGTCGAATTCCTCGATCAGGGCGGTAAAGGCCCGGTCGGGCGCGGCATTGCGGGGCCGCCCGGCATAGGCCAGCTCCAGCCGTTCGCGCAGGGCCAGCACCGATGCCGCCTTGTCTTCCTTCAGGTCCACCTCGTCATCCGCCAGCCGGCAGAACGCATAGAGCGCCAGCGCGGGATCGCGCACGCGGGCGGGCAACAGCCTGCTGGCGGCGTGAAACGACAGCGACCCATGGCGGATCGCCTCGCGGCAGTGCAGCAGATCGGCCCCGTCCATCATGATGCCGTCACCCCGGATGAAACCGGCGTCGGCACCAGCTTGGCCAGCACCTCGGCGGACGAGATCACACCGGGCAGCCCCGCGCCGGGATGGGTGCCCGCGCCGACCAGAAACAGGCCCTTGGCCTCTTCGCTGACGTTATGGGGCCGGAAATAGGCGCTTTGCAGAATCCGCGGCTCGATCGAAAAGCCCGAGCCATGGGGCGACAGGTATCGGTCGCGGAACGTATCGGGCGTGAACACCTCGGACGGGCCCAGATGATCGCCCAGACCGGGCAGCAACTGATCCTCCAGCACCGCCTGCACCTTCTGGCGATAGGCCTCGCCCTCGGCGGCCCAATCCACCGAGTTGTCGAAATTCAGATGCGGCACCGGCGACAGCGCATAGAAGGTATCGTCGCCCTCGGGCGCCACGCCGGGATCGACCACGCTTGGGCGGTGGACATAGAGGCTCATGTCATCCGACAGCTTGCCCTTGATGAAGATGTCGCGGATCAGACCCTTGTAGCGCGGGCCGTTCAGGATGGTGTGATGACCCACATCGCCCCATTTGCCGCGCGTGCCCTTGGTGCCGAAATACCACACGAACAGCCCCATCGACCAGCGCGAGCGATCCAGCTTGGCCCTCGACCAGCGGCGCTTGCGATGGTTGCGCAACAGCGTGTCATAGGTGTGGCCCGCATCGGCGTTCGAAACCACCACATCGGCGCGCAGCATCTCGCCGCCGTCCAGCCGCACGCCCTTGGCGGCACCGTCCTTCAGCAGGATCTCGTCCACGCCGGTGTGCAGCCGCACATGCCCGCCCTGATCCTCGATCACACCGGCCATCGCATCGGCAATCGCCTGCACGCCACCCATGGCGTAATGCACGCCGAACTCTTTCTCCAGATGGCTGACAAGGATATACATCGAGGTCACGTTGAACGGATCGCCGCCGATGAACAGCGGATGGAACGAGAACGCCATGCGCAGGCGTTCGTCCTTGAACCGCCGGGCCGCGTGGGCATAGACGCTGCGATCGGCGCGCAGCATGGCGAACCGGGGCAGCACCTTGATCAGATCGGCGAACCTGTGCATCGACCGTCGGCCCAGATCCTCGAACCCGAACCAGTATCGCGCCTCGCTGTCGCGCAGGAACTGCTCGTATCCCTTCACATCGCCGGGCGACAGGCGCCGCACCTCTTCTCGCATCTTGGCGGTGTCCTGACAGGCGCTGAACTTCGACCCGTCCGGCCAGCGGATTTCATAGAACGGATCGACCGGGCGCAGATCGACATCGGTGTCGAAATCGCGGCCACAGACGGCCCACAGCTCGCGAAAAATCTGCGGCACGGTGACGATCGTCGGCCCCAGATCGAATCGGTGACCGTCGCGCTGGAGCGACGAGCCGCGCCCGCCGACCCGGTCCAGCCGGTCCAGCACCGAAACCCGATAGCCCTTGGCCCCCAGCCGCATCGCCGCCGCCAGACCACCCAGCCCCGCACCGATCACCACCGCATGAGGCGCGCCTGCTTGCGCCGCCTGCACCGGCAGCGAAGTGTCTATTCTTGTCATGGCGCGCTCCTTGGATTTACCCGCGGGTCAAAATGTCAGGTTTAGTTTACATACTTTCTGACGCATCTTCCATCTTAAATGAATATCTGTCAGACTTAATTGACACCTTTTTGAGGCCAGCCCGTTGCAGACCGTCACACTCAGCCTGTTTCGCTTTGACAGCCTTGCCGCCCGGCTTTGGGCCTTTGGCATGATGGGGGCGGCGCGATTCGCCCTGCCCCGCGTGCCGGGCCTGATGTTCTGGAAACTCTGCGGTTCGGGCACAGGCGAGGGGTTCACCCCCCGCCCCAACTGGCACGTCTATGCGGTGCTGTGCGTCTGGCCCGATGCCGACACGGCGCGCGACCGGATCGCCGACGCCGGGCTGTTCCGCCGCTACCGCGCCCGCGCATCCGAGGACTGGACCGTGTTCCTGACCCCCACATCGGTGCGCGGGCACTGGTCGGGCGTCACGCCGTTTTCGGCACAAACACCGCCCGAAACCGGCCTGCTGGCGGCGATGACCCGCGCGACGGTGAAACCGAAACACGCGCTGAAATTCTGGGCCCGCGTGCCCGACATCTCGACCGTCATCGGGGACGACCCGAACGTGATGTTCAAGATCGGCATCGGCGAGGTGCCCCTTTTGCATCAGGTGACCTTTTCAATCTGGCCCGATGCGCGCAGCATGGAGGAATTCGCACGCACCCCGGACGGTCCGCACGCGCAGGCCATCCAGTCGGTGCGCACCGGCAACTGGTTCAACGAGGAACTCTATGCCCGCTTTCGCGTCACCGGCGAACGCGGCACATGGGGCGGGGTCAGCCCCCTCGCCCAATCACAAGGACACATATGAAACACGCCTTCCCCTTCTCTGCCATCGTCGGGCAGGACGACATGAAACTTGCCATGATCCTGACCGCGGTCGATCCGAAACTGGGCGGCGTTCTGGTCTTTGGCGACCGTGGCACCGGCAAATCCACCGCCGTGCGCGCGCTGGCCGCTTTGCTGCCGCCGATTCAGGCGGTGCAGGGCTGCCCGGTCAATTCCGCCGATCCCGCCGATGTACCCGACTGGGCAAGGTTAGAGACACATCAGATGGTCGAACGGCCCACCCCGGTGGTCGATCTGCCGCTTGGCGTGACCGAGGACCGCGTGACAGGGGCGCTGGACATCGAACGCGCGCTGACCCAGGGCGAAAAGGCGTTTCAGCCCGGTTTGCTGGCGCAGGCCAATCGCGGGTATCTCTATATCGACGAGGTGAACCTGCTTGAGGATCACATCGTCGATCTGCTGCTGGATGTGGCGCAATCGGGCGAGAATGTCGTGGAACGCGAAGGGCTCAGCATCCGCCACGCCGCGCGGTTCGTGCTGGTCGGCTCGGGCAACCCCGAAGAGGGCGAATTGCGCCCGCAACTTCTGGACCGGTTCGGCCTGTCGGTCGAGGTGCGCAGCCCCACCGATATCGACGACCGGATCGAGGTGATCCGCCGCCGCGATGCGTTTGAAACCGACGTCGAAACCTTCATGGCGACATGGGGCGTAGAGGATACGAAACTTCGCGATCACATCCTGACCGCAAGGGCGGGTCTGGCCGGAATAGAGACGAAAACCGACGCCCTGCGCGACTGCGCCGAGCTGTGCGTGGCGCTGGGATCGGACGGTTTGCGCGGCGAGCTGACGCTGCTGCGCGCCGGGCGGGCCTGGGCCGCGTTTCAGGGCGACACCAGCCTTGATCGCAGACATCTGCGCCGCGTCGCGCCGCTGGCCCTGTCGCACCGCCTGCGCCGCGATCCGCTGGACGAGGCCGGCAGCGCAACCCGCGTCGCGCGCACCGTGTCCGAGGTGCTGGGATGACATCGCCGCAATGGGACGCCGCGCAGCTTGCGCTGGCGCTTTTGTCGGTTGATCCCGTTGGCCTTGGCGGCATGGTGATCCGCGCGCGATCCGGCCCTGTGCGCGATGCATTTCTGGCCGGATTAGGGTCTGTTCCCCTGCCCCGCCGCCGGATTCATCCCGATATTTCCGATGACGCGCTGTTTGGCGGGCTGGACCTGTCTGCCACGCTGAGTGCGCAAAAAATCGTTTACTCCCAAGGCGTTATGCATGACCCCTGTGCCGTGATCCTGACCATGGCCGAACGCACGCCCCCCGATCTGGCCGCGAAGCTGGCACAAACCCTTGATATTGCAGGACAACATGCGCTGATCGCTCTGGACGAAGGGGCCGAGCCTGACGAACGCACCCCCCCTGCCCTGTCCGAGCGTGTGGCCTTTCGCGCCGATCTGGACGGCATCGGCCGGATGCAGGCCACCGACAGCGACCTGCCCGACCCCGAAACCGCCCGCGCGCTGTATCCGCGTGTCATGGTGACGGACGAGGCGATCGAGGCCGTCACCGTTCTGGCCGCGCGCTACGGCATCGACAGCGCCCGCGCGCCGTTGTTCGCGCTGCGCGCCGCCCGGGCGCATGCGGCGCTTTTCGCGCGGATCAGCCTTTCATCCGAGGACATCGCAGCGGCCTCGGGGTTGGTCTATGCCCATCGCGCCACGCAGATGCCAGCGGAGGAGGAGGACGAACCCCCGCCCGACGAGTCGCCGGATGACAGCCCGCAGGATCAGGACCAGGATCAGGGCGAGGATGAAATGGAAATCCCGCAGGACATGCTGATCGAGGCGGTGCGCGCGATGCTGCCCGACGGGATGCTGGAAACGCTTGTCCCCGCGGGGACAGCCCGCGGCGCGCGCGGATCGGGCGCCGGGGCGCGGCGCAAGGGCAACCGCCGTGGCCGCCCCCTGCCCTCGCGTCCCGGTCGGCTGGACGGGCGCGCGCGGATCGATCTGGTGGCAACCTTGCGCGCCGCCGCCCCGTGGCAACCGCTGCGCCGCAAACTGTCCCCGCGGGGACAAAAGCTGCTGATCCACCCCGGCGACATCCATCTGAAACGGTTCGAGGACCGGTCCGACCGCCTGCTGATCTTTGCCGTGGATGCGTCGGGCTCGGCCGCATTGGCGCGGTTGTCCGAGGCCAAGGGCGCGGTGGAATTGCTGCTGGCGCAGGCCTATGCGCGGCGCGATCACGTCGCCCTGATCGCGTTTCGCGGCGACGGGGCCGACCTGCTGCTGCCGCCCACGCGCTCGCTGGTGCAGACCAAACGCCGCCTGTCGGCCCTGCCAGGCGGCGGTGGCACGCCGCTGGCCGCAGGGCTGCGCGCCGCGGGCGAACTGGCCGATCACGCGCGAGGGCACGGGCTGTCGCCCGCCATCGCCGTGCTGACCGATGGCCGCGCCAACATCGCGCTGGATGGCTCGGCCAACCGCGCGCAGGCGGCCGAGGATGCCACGCGGATTGCCATATGGCTGCGCGCAAGTGGCCTGCCCGGCGTCGTGCTGGACGTGGGCAACCGACCCACCCCGCAACTGGGGCAACTGGCCGCCGCAATGGGCGCGCGCTATCTGCCTTTGCCCCGCGCCGATGCGCAGCGCGTCAGCGCCGCGATCAACGATGCCCTGGAGGGTTGAGCGATGGACTGGCCCCGCGATCTGACAGGCTGGCCGCTGGCCGAACAGTCCAGTCGCATCGCCTGCCGCCCGCATCGCTGGCATGTGCAGCAGATGGGCGACGGGCCGGTGATCTTGTTGATTCACGGGGCTGGCGGGGCAACGCACAGTTGGCGCGATGTGATGCCCTTGCTGGCGAAACAGGCACGCGTCATCGCGCTGGATCTGCCGGGACAGGGATTCACGCAGGCGGGCACGCGGGCACGGTCGGGCATGATGCAGACGGCAGAGGATATCGCGGCGCTCTGCGCCCAAGAGGGCTGGCAGCCGACCGCCATCGTGGGCCATTCCGCCGGGGCCGCCGTGGCGCTGCGACTGTCGCAAATCGTGCTGTCCCCGCGGGGACAGGCCCCCGATGTGGTGGGCATCAACCCCGCGCTGGACAAGTTCGACGGCATCGCCGGCTGGCTGTTTCCGGTGCTGGCCAAGGCGCTGGCGCTGAACCCGTTGACGCCGCTGCTGTTCACCCTTGGCGGCGCGTCAGACCGGCGCACACGGCAGTTGATCGAGCGGACGGGATCAACGCTGACAGACGAGGGATACAGGCTCTATTCCCGCCTGATGGGCGATCGCGGGCATGTCGGCGGGACGTTGCAGATGATGGCCAGCTGGCAGTTGGATGCGCTGATTGCGGACCTGCCCGGGATCACCGCGCGCTGCCTGTTCCTGGCGGGTGAAACCGACAGCGCGGTGCCGGTGAAAGTGGCGCAAAGGGCAGGGGCGTCGATACCGGGGGCGGTTGTGGAAACCCTGCCCGATCTGGGCCACCTGGCCCATGAAGAAGCGCCCGACCTTGTCGCCGGGCGCATCCTGTCTTTCGTGAATTCCGGTCAGTCCGACAGCGTGTCCAGAAACGCCTGAACCGCCTGTTCCAGCCGGTGGCGGTCCAGCTCGGAGAAATCGCGGTTCAACCGAACCTCAAGCCGGCCATCGGCGGCGGTGCATTTCGCCACGCCTTCGGGGCGGGTCAGCTTGAATGTGGTTTTCGCCGTGCTGCGCGCCACCGGGCGCGGGGCTGTCCCCGCGGGGACAGGCTTGGCGAACCGCTGCAACACCGCCAGTTCGGTTTCGGCATCCGGGCGTTGGGTGTTCAGCAGCGCATGCTGGATATCGACCACCAGATCGGGATTGTCCTCAAGCCGCTTGACTAGATCCAGACCCAGACGGCGCGGGATCGCATCGGCAAAGCGCAGGACAAGGCCAAGGTTGCGGATCAGCGTGGTGAAATGCTTGATATAGGCGCGCTTTTGCCGCCCCGCGCTGACAAACAGCTTGTCCACCGCGTCATGCGGCGAGACCGCGTTCGTTTGCGGATCCTTGGCAAAGGACACCGCAAGCTGCGCCATCTCGGCAAAGGAAATGTCACGACGCACAAGGTTTTCATCGACCATGCGCTGATACAGCTCTTCGAGCCGCGCGCCCTTGGCCATCAGACCGGCGGGGATGCGGGCATAGGCCGGATCGCCGGTTTCCTTGTACAGCTCGCGATAGGCGGTCAGGCGGCGCCAGCCCTGCACCAGCTCCCAGCCTTCGCTGCTTTCCTCGACCTGAATGGGGTTGGACAGGCCGACGGCCTTGATCGAGTCCTTCAGCTCGTCAATCTCGGCGTCGCGTTTGGGCGCCCGGTCGCGGATCAGCTTTTCGCTGTAGATCTGGTCGATCGGCACCAGATCGACGATCAGGCCTCGTTTCTTCAGTTCCACGAACTGATGCGCCAGCCGGTCGTTTTCCTCGCGGATGGCGGTTTCGGCCTGTTGGCGATGGGCCAGGGCTGCGGCGTTTTCGGTGATCGCGGCGGCCATCGGACCACGGCGGGTTTCGGGCTCTGTCCCCGCGGGGACATCCTCGGGCTGGTCGTCGAAGTCGATATCAAAGACGCGGCGTTTCTTGGTCATGACGTGGCCTCCATCCGATCCCATGCGGTGATCAGGTTTGTCTTGAATTCATCGAATGCCCGGTCGAACGAGCCGCGCGCGCGCCGCCAGGTTTCGCGGGTCATGTCGCGGTAGTCGATCTCGTAGACCGAGGAGAGAAAGCGGCCCGATTGTTCCACCGCGCGGGTCAGTTCGATCGGATGCGCGGCCAGTCTGTCACCGAACACCTTGCCAAAGGCTGATTGCATCGCGCGGTGCAGATCGTTGTTGGGCTCGAACCGTGTCAGCAGGAACCGCACATCCAGAAATTCTTTGGGCAGATGCAGTGTCCCCGCGGGGACAAGCCCGGCAAAGCGGCCCAGATCCTCCAGCGCCTCGGCCAGCTGACCAATGAAGGAGGTGGTGGAATCGTATTCCCAATAGCCCGGTCCGGACGGGATATAGAGGACATCGGCGGCAAAGACCGCGTTCATCGACTGATAGCCGATGGCGGGCGGGCAGTCGAAGATCACCATGTCATAGGCGTCGGGCGGCAGTTGATCCAGAAACCGCGCGACGGCAGCAAAGAACGACCATTCGGGGTTCATGTGCCGGTATTGCGCGCTGGCGAATTCGACAAAGGCCGCGTTGGCGCAGCTGGGCACGATGTCGATGGTGGACCAGTTGGTGGGCTTGATGAAATCGGTCAGGCGCAGATCGGCCAGACCCATTTCGCTGATCGAGGCGGGCAGGCGGCGCTGCGGCAGGCTGGCCCCCGATTCCGCCCCGCGCGCGGCGCTGTTCATCCGCTCGGTCTCGCGCGCCAGATCGCGGGCCATGATGCCCCAGACGGTGTATTCCTCGGAGACATCGGTCAGGCCCATGGAATGGCTCAGCGTGGCCTGCGGGTCGAAATCGACGCACAGCACGCGGTAGCCATCAAGGGCGGCGGCGTGGGCGAAGTGCAAAGCCACGGTGGATTTGCCGGCCCCGCCCTTGAAGTTGGCGATGGCGGCGCGGATCGCGCGTTTTCCCGCCGGACGGACCGGCATCAGCGAGCGGCGGTTGATGCGCAGCTTGCGCCGGATCTCGTTCACCTCGTCCAGGGTGTACCAGCGTTGGCGGCCGTCTTCCTCGACCAGCCCCTGAGGCAGGGAGGGGTCGGCGGCCAGCTTGCCGCGCAGGGTGGATTGGTTGACCTTGAGGATCAGCTCGGCCACCTCCCAGCTTGAGAACCGGCGCAGGCTTTTTTCACGCTCGGGGCTGTAGGTCTGGGCACGAATATGGCCCTGAAGTTTCAGCGACTGCGATTGCATCCGCGCAAGATCGGTATGGGTGAACATGCTCTGCCTCTTTTTCCCTGTCCCCGCGGGGACGCTATTTCCTTGCCAATCCTGATTTACGCTGCATTTGCAAAAAAGGCAAAAGCGAATATCGTTAATCCGCAGGTTTCCGGAATTTGCGTTTAGGCCTGTGTTCACTGTGCCAACCAGCCACAGACCGATTCGCAGGGGCAGGGGGCTGCGTCTTGGTGGGACCGCTAGGGATAGGGGGACAGCTTGCCGCCGCCCACGACACATTGGGGGACAAAACTGCGCCAATAGGGGACAGATAGGATGTCCCCCAATACCTATGATACCGATTTTTCAAATCAGGATTTGAGAGGCAAGAGCCGCAATCCGGTTTCTTCCTTGACAGAATCGCCATTCCGGACGCAAATCAGAACACGATACGGAAAAGCGCCGGGAAACGGGGCGAGATAAGATCGGTGACTTCATCAGCGGTTAACCGATCCGAGGCAGAACCCGGTGACAGCCGGAGACAAGTGAGAGCAGATGATGCACGCCATCCGCCCTGTGGGCCGCGGGGCCAGTGCCCGCAAGTATGACCTGTTGACCGCGCTTGGCGCGCATGCGCTGGCCCAGCCCAAGGCCGAGCAACGGCGGGTTCTGCGGCTGATGACATTGATCACCGCGCGCTACAACTGGGGCCGGGACGAGCTGGCCGTGGGTCAGCGCGAGATTGCGGCGATGTGGTCGGTCGATGAGCGCACGGTGAAACGCGAGATGGCACAGTTGCGGGCGCGCGGCTGGCTGCTGGTGAAACGGCAGGGCGCGCGTGGCCGTGTCACCGAATACCGGCTGGGGATCGACAGGATGCTGACCGACACGCAACCGGCCTGGGCCAGTGTGGGCCCCGATTTCGCGCTGCGCATGGGGGCGGGGGATGCGCCCGATCAGGTGGTGCCGTTGCCGGTCAAGGGCGATGTGCCGCCGCCCGACCTGACCTCGGGCACCGAATGGGTGCTGGCGCAGGCGCTGCTGCATGCGCAGGACGCGGGCAGCTATGCGTCCTGGCTGCGGGCGTTGAAACGGGTCGAAAGGGCAGGGGGCCGGTTGACCCTGCGCGCGCCCAGCCGGTTTCACGCGGCCTATGTGCAGACCCATCTGGCAAGCCGCATCCTGGCCGCCTGCCAGGAGGTCGACGAGGACGTGGCCGAGATACGGATCGTGGACTGAGGGTCCGTCTCGCGATTGCCTGCCGAAGACGGCCTTTGTGGATCAGATCGCGCGCAGCATCAAAGGTCCGTCCGTAATCCGGGTTTTCCAGAATCTGGTATCGCGCAATGACGACTCTGCCGTCGCATGGCCCTCAGGCCGTGTCACATTTTTGTTCCATAAAACGGACGAATCGGTTTCACTGAACGGAACCGGCCGCGAGCGGGGCCGGTACGGGAGGGGGCATTGCCAGACAGACCGATTGCATCCGTGCAAACCATTGCCCGTGTGTCTCATGTGCTCAAGGCGCTGTCCGAGGGCACGTCGGGCGGCATGCGGCTGTCGGATGTGGCCGGGCATATCGGTCTGGGCAAGACGACCGCGCTGCGGCTGCTCAAGGCGCTGACCGAGGTCGGCTATGTCGAGTATGACGAGAGCACCAAGCTGTATCGTCTGGGCTATTGCCTGTTCAACCTTGGCACATCGGCGCGGCGGTTTCACATCATCGAACTGGCGCGCCCGGGGCTGACCCGGCTGGCCGCGGCCACGGGCGACACGGTGTTCTTGTCGCTGCGCGACGGGCAGCAGGCGCAATGCGTGCACAGGCAGACCGGATCCTATCCGATCCGCACGCTGACCCTGTCGGTGGGGGATCGCAGGCCGCTGGGGGTGGGGGCCGGATCGCTGGCGCTGCTGGCGTTCGAAAGCGACGCCGAGATCGACCGCATCCTGACCGCCAGCCGCGATGCACGGCGCAGCTACAGCAGCTTTGAGGATGCGCATCTGCGCGCGATGATCGCCGAGACGCGCGCGCAGGGCTATTCGTTCAACGACGGGCGTATTGTCAGCGCGATGAACGCGGTGGGCGTGCCGGTTCTGGATCAGGCGGGGCGGGTTGCCTGCGCGCTGTCCATCGCTGCAATACGCGAGCGTATGGAGAGGCCGCGCCTGCAGGAGCTGGTCGCGCAGTTGCAGGCCGAGGCACGCGCGATCGGGCAGGCGCTGGACAGTCGCAATGCGGCTGCGGCGCAGAGGGAACCTCTGACAGTCAGCGAGGAGCGATAGTGCACGACACCCGACTTGATAATCTGGACCGCGCGCGCCTCGTCGACATGCTGGGCGTGATGCACCGCATCCGCGCCTTTGAACAAGAGGCGATCGCGGCGCAGAAAGAGGGACTGGTGCTGGGGGCCATTCACCCATCCATCGGGCAGGAAGCCGTGGCGGCGGGCATCTGCGGCAATCTGGAAACCGCCGATCTGCTGCTGTCGACCCATCGGGGCCACGGCCATACGCTGGCCAAGGGGGCAGAACCGCTGGCGATGATGCGCGAGCTGTTTGGCCGCGAGGGCGGCACCTGCGGCGGCAAGGGCGGGTCGATGCATATCGCCGATTTCGGGGTCGGGATGCTGGGCGCCAACGGTGTGGTCGGGGCCAATATCCCGATCGCCACCGGCGCGGCCCATGCGCTGAAGCTTCAGGGCTCGCGGCAGATCGTGGTGTGCATCTTTGGCGATGGCGCGGTGAACCGTGGGCCGTTCCTTGAAGGGTTGAACTGGGCGCGGGTGTTCGACCTGCCGGTGTTGTTCGTCTGCGAGGACAACGGCTTTTCCGCCACCACCCGCACCCGCGAGATGACCGGCGGTGACGGGGCCGGTGCGCGCGCCGCCAGCCTTGGGCTGGATACGGTCGAGGTGGATGGCAATGACGTGATCGCCGTGGATGCCGCCGCCCGGGCGGCGATCGACGCGATCCGGGGCGGGGCAGGGCCGATGCTGATGACCTGCCGCACCTATCGCATCACCGGCCACACGGCAGTTGACCCGGCCAGCTATCGCCCCGCGCAGGAGGTCGAGGACGCGCGCGCCACCTGCCCCATTGCACGGCTCGAGGCGGTGCTCAGGCTGGCGGGCGAGGAGGATGCGCGGCTGCACCAGGTGCAGCAGACAGCGGCGCGCGAGCTGGCCGCCATTGCCCGCACCGCGCGCGAGACCGGATGGCCCGACCCCGCCGGGGCCTACACCGATGTGCAGGACATCGGCGATCCGCGCGAAAGGGCATACTGATGATGCAGATGACCTATCTGGATGCGGGCCGCCGCGCGGTGATCGAGGAAATGGAACGCGACGCCAGCGTCTGGGCGCTTGGCGAGGATCTGGGACGTGGCGGGGTGTTTGGCCAGTACCGCGACTTGCAGGAGATGTTCGGCAAGGGCCGGATCGCCGACACCCCGATTTCCGAGGCCTGCATCATGGGGGCCGCCGTGGGGGCCGCGATGACTGGCACGCGGCCCATCGTGGAAATGCGGTTCTCCGATTTCGCGCTATGCGCGGTGGATGAGCTGGTCAATCAGGCGGCCAAGGCGCGGTTCATGTTCGGCGGGCAGATGCGCGTGCCGCTGGTGGTGCGCGAACCCATCGGCATGTGGCGGTCCTCGGCCGCGCAGCATTCGCAATCGCTGGAATCGTGGTACACGCATATCCCCGGTCTTGTGGTGGTCGCCCCGGCGACCCCTGCCGACAACCTGGGCCTGCTGAAATCCGCGATCCGCAGCGATGATCCCGTGGTCTACATGGAGCACAAGAACCTGTGGGCGCTGGAAGGCCCGGTGCCGGACGGCGAACATCTGGTGCCGCTGGGCAAGGCCGATGTCGCGCGGGCGGGCCGGGATGTGACCATCGTGACATGGTCGGGCATGCGGCACGGGTGCCTGCGCGCCGCCGAGGCGCTGGCGGGTGAGGGGATCGAGGCCGAGGTGATCGACCTGCGCACGCTCTGGCCCTGGGATCGGGACACCGTGTTCGACTCGGTCGCAAGCACCGGGCGGCTGCTTGTCGTGCAAGAGGCGGTTTCCGTCTCGGGCTTTGGCGCCGAGATTGCCGCCAGCGTGGCCGAGGCGTTGCATTTTCAACTGAAGGCCGCGGTGCGCCGCCTTGGCGCGCCGCGCATTCCGATCGCCTATTCGCCGGGTATGGAGGATCAGGCCCGCGTCAGCGACGAGGCGATCATTGCGGCGCTTCGGGGGCTGATGGCCCCGGTGGCCGTTTCGTAAGACCGGCGGTGCTGGGAGGCCCGTCATCAACACCAAGGGAGGAAAAAAGATGAGAAATTTCAAGACCGTGATCGCCGCAGGTGCCGCGATGACCATGCTGGGGCTGACCCCAGCGATGGCGCAGGACAATTACAAGGACGAATACCGCGTCTCGACCGTGGTGCCCGCACCGTTCCCCTGGGGGATCGCGACCGAGAGATGGGCCGAACTGACCGCCGAGCGGACCGACGGGCGGATCAACCTCAAGGTCTATCCCGGTGTGCAGCTTGTGCAGGGCGACCAGACCCGCGAGTTTACCGCCCTGCGTCAGGGTGTGATCGACATGGCGGTCGGCTCGACCATCAACTGGTCGCCGCAGATCACCGAGCTGAACCTGTTCTCCTTGCCGTTCCTGATGCCGGATTACGCGGCGATGGACGCGCTGACCCAAGGCCCGGTGGGTGAAAAGATATTCGAGGTGGTGCAGGCCAAGGGCGCGGTGCCGCTGGCATGGGCCGAGAACGGGTTTCGCGAGGTCACCAATTCCAAGGTCGAGATCCGCACACCGGCCGATATGCAGGGGCTGAAGCTGCGGGTTGTCGGCTCGCCGATCTACAACGACATGTTCACCGCCCTGGGCGCAAACCCCACGCAGATGAGCTGGGCCGACGCGCAACCTGCGCTGACCACCGGCGCGGTTGACGGGCAGGAAAACCCGCTGACCATCTACAGCGTGCTGAAGATGCACGAACTGGGCCAGACCAACGTGACCCTCTGGGGCTATGTGGCCGACCCGCTGATCTTTGCGGTCAACCAGCAGGTCTGGGACAGCTTTACCCCTGAGGATCAGGAAATCCTGAAACAGGCGGCGGTCGATGCCGGTGCCCATGGCATCGAGGTCGCGCGCAAGGGAATGACCGATGGCGACCAGAGCCTGATCGAAGAAATCAAGGGCTATGGCGTCAACGTGGTGACCCTGACCGAGGAGGAGCGGCAGGCCTTTGTCGATGCGACGCGCGATGTCTATGACGCGTGGAAGGACAAGGTCGGGGCCGATCTGGTCAACATGGCCGAAGAGTCGATCGCGAACCGCTGATCGCGTGCCGGGCCTGCGCAGACGCGCGGGCCCGTTTCCCATGACCCGAAAGACAGGAGGCCGGAATGGGTGATATTCCGCCCGAGGCACCGATGCCCGACGACACCCGCGACAGGTCTGCCGAGCACACCATCGTTCCCGTCCGCATCGAGGACGCGCTGGGGGCGGCGGCGATGGCGCTGATCTGCCTGATCTCGATGAGCAACGTGATCGCGCGCTATGCCACCAACGTGTCCTTTGCCTTTACCGAGGAATACTCGGTCTTTCTGCTGGTGTTCATGACCTTCGTGGGGGCGTCCGCCGCGTTTGCGCGGGCCGAGCATATCCGCATCACCTTTGTGCTGAACCGCCTGCCACCGCGCCTGCACTGGCTGTGCGAGGTCGCGACCCTGCTGGCGACGACGCTGATGTTCGCGCTGATCGTCTATTACGGTGCGCGGGTGACCTATTCGGAATGGTACTGGGAGGAAACCACGCCCGGGCTTGGCAATCCGACGTGGATCTACACGATCTGGATGCCGATCCTCAGCATCGCAATCATCCTGCGGGTGCTGGGGCGGGGCTGGGCGCATCTGGTCCGGCAGAGGGCGGCGCGATGATCCTGCCGAACCTGCTGCTGCTGGGCGTCTTTATCGGGCTGATGGTCATCGGCGCGCCGATTGCCGTGGCGCTGGGGCTGGGCGGGGCCGCGGGCGTCTATTTCGGGCTGGATCAGGCCGCGTTGGGCATGATCGGGCCGAACACCTATGCCGCCATTGCCAAGTATCCGCTGATCGCGATTCCGCTGTTCATCCTGACCGGCGCGGTGTTCGAACGCTCGGGCGTGGCCGCGCATCTGGTGCAGTTCGCGCAATCCCTGATCGGTCCGCGCCCCGGTGGGCTGGCGCTGGTCGCCATTCTGGTCTGCATGATCATGGGCGGCATGTCTGGCTCGGGCCCGGCGGATGCCGCCGCGGTGGCCACCGTGATGCTGCCCTCGATGATCAAGGCGGGATACCCACGGCCCTTTACCGCCAGTGTGATCGCGGCCTCGGCCTCGACCGCGATCCTGATTCCGCCGTCGATCGCGATGATCGTCTATTCGGTGATCATCCCCGGCATGGACCTGCGCGCGCTGTTTGCCGCCGGCCTGATCCCCGGCCTGTTGCTGGGTCTGGCCGTGGCCGTGCCGACCCTGCTGCTGAGCCGCAAGCACGGGTTCGGATCGGGCGAGACGGAACAACGCCCACCGTTCTGGCCCAGCTTTCGCCTTGCCCTGCCCGGGCTGATGGCCCCGGTGATCATCCTTGGCGGGTTGCGCTCGGGCCTGTTCACGCCCACGGAAACCGCCGTTGTCGCGGTGTTCTACGGGCTGTTCGTCGGCACGGTCATCTACCGCACCATGGGCTGGCGCGACATCTACAACGTGCTGGCCGAAAGCGCGCGCATCTCGGGTGTGCTGATGATCATCCTGTCGCTTGCGGGGCTGTTTGCCTGGGCCGGATCGACCATGGGCGCGTTCAGCGCGACCGCCGAATTGCTGCTGTCGGTCAGTGACAATCAATGGGTGATCCTGCTGCTGGTGATGATCGTCATCCTGCTGGCGGGCATGGTGCTGGACGGCGTGTCGATCTACCTGATCACGCTGCCGCTGCTGGTGCCGATCGTGAACACATTCGGCTGGTCCTACACATGGTTCGGCGTCGTCATGGCGATCAACATCGCCATGGGGCAGTTCACGCCACCGGTGGCGGTCAACCTCATGGTCACGGCGCGGATCGCGGGCATACCGCTGGAATCCACCTTCCGCTGGGTCGGCTGGCTGTTGCTGGGCATGGCCGTGGCGCTGGGTCTGATCCTGGCCTTTCCGGAAATCGCCCTGTGGCTGCCAAGGGTGCTTGGCTATCGTATCACCTGAACTCAATCGAGGCTTACATGACATCAACAAACGAAATGACCGGGGGCGAGGCACTGGTGCGCGCCTTGCTGGCGCATGACGCCGGGCCGATCTTTGGCATGGGCGGGTTCCAGTTGCTGCCGTTCTATGACGCTGCGCGACGGTTGGGGCTGCGCCACCACCTGATAAACGACGAGCGCTGCGGGGCCTTTGCCGCCGACGCCTATGCCAAGGTGACGGGCCGGGTGGGGCTGGTGGATGCGACGCTGGGGCCGGGGGCGACGAACCTGGTGACCGGGCTGGTCGAGGCGTTGAACGCAGGCTCGCCCATCGTCGCCATCGTGGGGGATGCCCATCGCGATCACGCCTGGAAGAACATGACGCAGGAATCCCGACAGGCCGAAATCCTGCGCCCCGCCGCCAAGGAGGTGATCCGGGTGGAGTCGATCAAGCGCATCCCGGAACTGCTGGGCCGGGCCTTCATGGTGGCCACCACAGGCCGGCCCGGGCCGGTGGTTCTGATCGTGCCCGAGGATCTGTGCCACGGCACCTACGGGTTCGAGGACAGGGATTTTGACTATGATCCGCGCTATCAGGCGGCCCCGGCCCTGCGCTGCCGCCCCGATGCCGATGCGCTGGCCGAGGCGGCGGCGCTGCTGGCGGCGGCCGAGCGTCCGCTGATCCTGGCGGGGGGCGGGGTGCATATCTCGCAGGCGGCCCCGGATTTGCAGGCGCTGGCCGAGGCCGCGCAGATCCCCGTGGCCCACACCATGAGCGGCAAGGGCGCCATTGCCTGCACCAGCCCGCTGTCGGCGGGGCTGTTCGGGCGCTATGACCGGATCGCCAACGGGCTGATCGAGGACAGCGATTGCCTGCTGGTCATCGGGTGCAAGCTGGGCGAGATCGCGACCAAGCGCTATACCGTGCCCACGCCGGGCAAGACGATGATCCATCTGGATTGCGTCGCCGAAGAGATCGGGCGCACCTATGCCCCGACCCTGCCGCTGTGGGGTGATGCGCGCGCGGGCATCCGCGATCTGGGCGCCGCCCTGACGGGCAAGGCCGCCCCCGTCGCGCGCAAGGACTGGTGCGACGATGTGGTGACCCGGATGACCGCCTGGCGCGACATGGCCAACGCACGCCTGACAAGCGAGGAGGTGCCCGTATCTATGGGCCGCATGCTGGGCGAGCTGAACAAGATCCTGCCCGAGGATGCGATCCTGATCGCCGACGGCGGTTTCGCCGCGCATTGGAGTGGGCTGTTCTATGACAGTCGCCGTGCGGGGCGCGGGTTCGTGCCTGACCGTGGCTTTGCCTCGATCGGCTATGGCCTGCCCGGGGCGATCGGGGCCTGTCTTGGCGCGCCCGACCGGGCCGTGGTGGCGATCACCGGCGACGGCGGTTTCAACATGGTGCTGGGCGAGATCGAGACCGCCCGCCGCATGGGACTGGCCCCGACCATCATCGTGGTGAACAATGCCGCCTCGGGCTACGTCAAAGCCTTGCAGCATCTGATGTATGGCGAGGGCAATTACCAGTCGTCGGATCTTGAGGAGACCGATTACGCGGGTGTGGCCAATGCGATGGGCTGTCTTGGCATCCGGGTGGAAACCCCCGATGCGCTGGCCGATGCGCTGGCGCGGGCGCTGGCGGAAACCGGGCGGCCCACGGTGCTGGACGTGATCGTGACCCGCGATCCGGGCAAGATGCTGCCCGCCGCCGACAGCCGCGCAGCGCAGATCAAGAAAGGCGACCGGATTGCCTGAGCCCCTGCTGGCGGACAGTGTCACCCGTCTGGGCCCCGAGGCGGTGGGACGGGTGGTGATCACCGGCTCGCACGGGGGTGTTTTCGCCGCTTTCATGGCGCGCAAGGCCGAGTGCCGCGCGGCGATCTTCCACGATGCAGGCGTGGGGTTGGACGATGCCGGGATCGGCGGGCTGGACTGGCTGGCGGCGCAGGGCATGGCCGCCGCGGCGGTGGATCACCACAGCGCGCCCATCGGTGAGGCGGCGGTGATGCAGGCGCGCGGGGTCATCTCGCACGCCAATGCGCCTGCACTGGAGCTTGGCGTTCATCCCGGGATGGGCTGCGCGCAGGCGGCGGGCTTGTTGCAGGTGGCGCCACCCCACGGCGGGGATTGCCCGGATCTGCAAGAGGCCCGGCACGAAACCACACCCGTGCCCGGCGGGCGGCGTCTGATCCTGGTGGATTCCGCCAGCCTGGTGCAGGCGGCGGATGCCGGTCAGGTGGTGGTCACCGGCTCGCACGGTGCGGTGTTCGGGGGCAACGCGGCCAATGCCCTGAAGGTCGATGCGTGGCTGGCGCTGTTCAACGACGCGGGCGGGGCGGCCACATCGCGCCTGCCGGTGTTGCAGGGCAGGGGAATTGCCGCCGCCACGGTGGCCGCTGCCAGCGCGCGGATCGGCGATGCGCGGTCCACCTGGCAGGATGGGGTGATCTCGGCCTTCAACCTGGCGGCGGCGGCGCTTGGCGCGCACAAGGGCATGGCCGCCCGCGATCTGGTGGCCGCGGCGCTGGTGCCAGAGACGTAAGACATGGCCGCCCCTTTGGCGCGCGGAGGGCATGGGCACGACGGAAGGCTCAGGGCAGGGTCGGCACATGTTTGCGTGATATGGGCGGTCAGCCGGTCGACATCGGCGTCAACCTCGGCTCAAATGGCACCGGCCTTTTTCCCTGCCTGCGCCCGGGCCATCGCAGCTACCAAGGATACATCCATGACCAACCCGGACCGGCGGCTGACCGCGGCAGAGACCAAGGGCCTGCGTACCGCCAAAGAGCTTGAGGGCCATCTTGTCTGGCTTGACACGTTCACGCCTGCGGCTTTGGGCGTTCTGGCGATCGCGTCGGGCATCTATACCTATATCGGCGTGTCCTCGCTGCTGGAAGACACCGGCGCGATGAGCTTTTTCGCCGCTGTCGCCTATTCGGTCGCGGTGTCGGTCGGGATCTTCGTGTTCTGGAGCTATATGCTGCGCCTGTTGCCGTCGATGCGCAGCGCGGGCGGGTTCATCGGTCTGACCGTCTCGACCATCGTGGGGTCGCTGGCGATCATCGCCATGTCAAGCTGGCTGAACGCCGCCGCGCTGGCAGGCTCGGCCGCGGTGGAACAGCATCTGGAACGCACCGTGCGCGACTATCAGGGCGCGCTGGAACAGGCCCATGACATCGCGCTGTCGGCGCAGGCCCTGCGGCAAGAGGTGCGCCGGGCCCGCGAGGCGTTCGAGGCGCTGGCCGAGCAGGAACGCTCGGGCGAGCTGTCGGGGACGGCGGGGCAGGGCGCGGTCTACCGCGTCTTGCGGCAAAAGACCGAAGAACTGCAAAGCCTCGAGGCGCAGATCACCGAGCAACAGCCCCTGATCGTGTCTGCCTATGAACGGGGCAACGAAATTCTGGGGCGCATGCGCGGCCTGACCGTGGCCCCCGGCCCGGTCGATCCGCGTTCGGTCGCGTTTTCCGAGGAAAGCGTGCGGCTGGCCGGGGTGATCTCGAACCTCAACCAGTATTCCGTGGCGCTGCTGGTGGCGCGCGCCGCCGCCGATCTGCCGGCTTCTGTGGTGCTGCCGGAACTCGATGGCCGCACCTCGAGCATCCGCGCGGCGCAATCCACGACCATCGGATCGGTGCTTGAGGCGCTGGACCAGCGCAGCCGCACGCTGGGGCAGGCCGCCGCGCAGGTGCTGGAAATGGAGCCCCCGCAGGAGACCGCCTATAACCCGATCTCAAGCGCGGATGCGGTCATCCGCTATGCGGGCAACTTCGTGCCGTCCTGGGCGGGGGCGATCGCCATCGACCTGCTGCCGGGGGTTCTTGTGTTCGTGCTGGCGGTCACGCAGGCGGCGATCCGCAGCGGCCGGGACGGGCTGAGCATCGAGGAAACCCTGACGCTGGCCGACCTCAAGGCGGCGATCAACGCCATGAAGGATGTCGAGGCATCCATGGGCGATGCGGATACCGAGATCCTGCGGCGTCTGCGCGAGGATGCGCCACCGGGCAAAGACCGCACGCCGGGGCAGGGGTGACCCGTGCGCAGTCTTGTTGACAGGGGCCGCGCGATGACGATCGGCCAATGGCTGAGGTCGGTCCTGCTGGTGCAGGTGCTGATCGCGGTTGTCCTGCTGGTCACCGATATCGAGGCGCGCTGGCGGTTTGACCGTTGGTTCGACCAGCCCGGGCCGACCGGTCCTGTCTCGCCCGGGGATCAGGTGCGCCGCTACGATCCGACCCGGCCCAGACCGCAATTCACCAACCCCGGCAACGGGCCCGAGATCAACCTGCCCGACGATCTGCCACCGCGGCTTGAATTCACGATGCAGCAGGATGCCGAGCTTGGCGCCCTGCTGATGATGAACGGGGCGATCACGGGTGGCGACGCCGACAGGTTCGAGGCCTATCTGGCAGATCTGGAGGACATGCCCGATGCCGTCGCCCTGAACAGCCCCGGCGGCATCGTGGACGAGGCGCTGGCGGTCGGGCGGCTGGTCCGGGAAGCCAGCCTGGATACGCTGATCCTGCCCGGCATGGCCTGCCTGTCGTCGTGCCCCTATGTCCTGGCCGCCGGCGTCGAACGCCGCGTGTCCCGGACCGGCGCGGTGGGGCTGCACCAGCATTACTATGAAACACCCGGCTACATGCCGGTGTTCTTTGCGGTCGAGGATATCCAGCGCGGTCAGGGGGAAACGATGGGTTACCTGATCGAGATGGGCGTCGATCCGGGCGTCATGGTGCATGGCCTGACGACCCCACCGAATGACATCTATGTGCTGGTCGAGTCGGAACTGCTTGAAAGCCGCCTGGCGACCGGGATGAGCGATTGACAGGGTGCTCTTTGGTTTTGCCTCGCGATGCGAAACCGTAACCGGGGCCGCGACCCTTGTTGCGTGGCCATCCTGCGACCGCATGTTTCAGGGAAGTACCCGGGCCAGATCATGCCCCATGGCATGGTGATGCGCAAAATGATGCAGAACATGCATAATTATGATCTCAATTGGCATTTGATACCTATGCAATCCGCTGCGAGGGTTTACGTAACGACGCGGACGTTTCTGAGGGCTGGCTCGATACTCCTGATCAGGGAAGCCCTGTGCGGATTTGCTGGGAGATCAGAATGAAAGTTGCAGTCGCAAGCTTCGAATTCGAGGGCAACAGCCTGTCCCTGCGGGTGGCACGGCGCGAGGATTTCGAACGGCTTGGCATCTTTTCGGGCGCGGCGATGCTGGAAATGGCGGCGGGCAAGCAACTGGCCCTTACCGGCGGGCTGGATGTCCTGACAACCGAAAGCGTCAGTATCGAACCCATCGTCCTGGCCCGCTGCGTATCTGGTGGCCATGTCGAGGACAGCTTTTTCGAAGACATGAAAGCGCGGATCACCGACGGCGTTGCTGCGGCCATGCCGCTTGACGGGGTTTATCTGGCCCTGCACGGAGCCATGATCTGCGGCACCGAAAAAGACCCCGAAGGTGTCATCATCTCGGCGGTGCGCCGGACGCTGAATGACCCGGACATCCCGATTGCCGTCAGTCTGGACCTGCATGCCCATGTCACGCCGCGCATGGCGCGCGACGCGCAGATCATCGTGGGGTACGAGACCTATCCGCATGTCGATGCCTATCAGACCGGCGCCAAGGCCGCCGGGTTCCTGTTGCGGGCGCTGCGGGGGGACATCCGCCCGGTGACGCGCATCCGCAAGTACAATGCAATCGTGCCCGTTCTGGGCGGGGCGACGCTGGGCGACGAGCCGATGGCGCAGGTGGCCGCGATTGCCCGCACCGCCGAGGCGGAGGGCCGTGCGCTGTCTGCCAGCTATTTCCCGGTTCAGCCCTGGCTGGACATGGCCGATGTCGGGATCACCGGGCTTGCGGTGACTGATGGTGACCCCGATGCCGCCGATGCAGTGGCCCAGGACGTGCTGGATGCGATCTGGGACCGGCGGCGCGAATTCGAACTGCCCGCGATGACACCGCAAGAGGCGGTGACGGCTGCCGTCGCGGCCGAGGGTCGGACGTTGATCGTCGACGCCCCGGATTCGATGGGGGCCGGTGCGCAGGGCGACTCGCCCGCGCTTCTGGCCGCACTGCTGGACGTTGCCCCGGATACGGCCGCGGCGGTCTATATCGTTGATCCGGCTGCTGCGCAAAAGGCGCAGGAGATCGGCGAAGGCCAGACCGCAGAGTTTCTGATCGGTGCCAGCCAGGATGATCGCTGGTTCAAACCGCTTTCGGTGCGGGCAACGGTGCACCGGCTGGGCGACGGAAAATTCACCTACAAGGGTGGTCCGGCCTCAGGTGCGACGACATCGACCGGGCTGACCGCTGTGCTGAAGGTCGGCGGCGTGCGGATCGTGGCGGGCAGCTTTCCGTTCTACGAGCATATGGACGAGCACTATGCCGCCAACGGCATCGACATTGCCGACTGCAAGATTGTCTCGTTCAAGAATCTGATGAACTATCGCAAGCTTCTGGGGCCGGGTGTGCAGTACATCGCCCTGCATGGGCCCGGTGGCGCGCCGCTGCGGTTGCAGGATGTCGACTGGACGCATCGCCTGCGCCCGTTCTGGCCCGCCGACGACATGGCCACCCCTGCCCCCGCGCCTGATTGTTCCGATTGACCGTTTGAAACCAAAAAACAAAGCTATCCAACAGGAAGGACAACAAAAATGATCACCCGCAGAACACTTATCGGGGCCGCAGCAGCGACGCCGCTTCTGTCGCTGCCGTCCATCGCGCAGAACAGAACCAAGACGCTGCGCTATGTGCCGGGGTCGAACCTTACGGTACTTGATCCGGTATTCACTCCGGCGGCAGTGTCGATCACCCATGGCTACTGCGTGTTTGACACGCTGTATGGCATGGATGCCAACCTGCAGCCCGTGCCGCAGATGGCTGCGGGCCACACCGTTTCGGACGATGGCCTGACATGGGAGATCACCCTGCGCGACGGGCTGATGTTCCATGACGGCGAGCCTGTGCGCGCGCAGGACTGCGCCGCAAGCCTGGCACGCTGGGCCAAGCGCGACGGCTTTGGCCAGGCGTTGGGCGCCGCCACCGAGAGCTTTGGCGTCAAGGATGACAAGACCATCGTGATCAAGCTGACCCGCCCCTTTGGTCAGCTTCTTCATGCGATCGGCAAGCCGCATTCCTCGCCGGCGATGATCATGCCCGAACGGCTGGCGATGACCGACATCTCGTCGCAGGTGACGGAAATGATCGGTTCGGGCCCGTTCCGGTTCATGGCGGATGAGTACGTTTCGGGTGACCGCATGGTCTATGAGAAGTTCGAGGGCTACGTTCCGCGCAGCGAGGCGGCGGCCTGGACCTCGGGCGGCAAGGTCGTGAACTTTGACCGGCTGGTCTGGCAGGTGATCCCAGATCCGGCAACCGCCGCCGCCGCGATTCAGGCCGGCGAAGTCGATTGGCTTGCCACGATCCTGCCCGATCTGGCCCCGATCATCGACATGCACCCACAGGTGAACCTGCATCGCAGCGACCCGTTCGGTGTGGTGTCGGTGATGCGCTTCAACCATCTTCAACCGCCGTTCAACAACGTGGAACTGCGCCGCGCGATCCTGAAAGCCGTCGACCAGACGCCGTTCATGCAGGCCGTGACCGCGGACGAGAGCAACCGCGATCTGTGTCTGGCCTCGTTTCCGTGCGGACTGCCCGGCGTGAACGAGCTGGGCGATGGCATTATCGGATCGCTGGATGTCGAAGCCGCCAGACAGGCCGTGATCGACGCTGGCTATAACGGCGAAAGGGTGGTGATCCTGAACCCGACCGATATCGCCTCGATTCATCCCCTGGGGGTGCTGACGGCGGATCTGCTGGAAAAGATCGGCATGAATGTCGATCTGCAGGATACCGACTGGGGCACCGTGGTTCAGCGCCGGGTGTCGAAAGAGCCGGTCGAGAATGGCGGCTGGAGCATCGCCTGCACCACTTGGCCCTCGATCTCGATTGCCAATCCGGCCACCAACGCCACCACGCGCGGGCTTGGCGAGAACGGCTGGTGGGGCTGGTCGAAGGACGAGGAGATGGAGCAGATCGTGGCCGACTGGCTGAGTGCCGGGACCGAGGAAGAGGCGCAGACCCTCTTTGACAAGGCGCATAACCGTGCCCTTGATCAGGTGCCCAGCGTTCCGCTTGGTCAATCCTTTGGCGATGGCGCGGTGCGCTCGGACCTGACGGGCATGCTGGAAGCGTCGGTCAACCTGTTCTGGAACGTCGACCGGGCCTGACCCCGATACTGCCGAAACGTCCGGAGCCGTGTCTTGGTTCCGGACAGCTTACGCCCTGAACTCCGGCTGCCTGATCCGGTGCAGCGTCGCGCGGCCTTCTCCAAAGGACACTACTGTCAATGAGCACCTATATCGTCCGACGAATCCTTTCGACCGTGCCGGTTGTCCTGTTCGTGATGATCTTCGTGTTCAGCCTGCTGTATCTAGCGCCGGGCGATCCGGCGGCGATCCTGGCCGGGGATCAGGCGACGCAGCAGGATATCGAGAACATCCGCCGCGAGCTCGGGCTTGACCGCAGCTTTCCGGTGCGCTTTGTCGAATGGTCGGTCGGGATTGCGCAGGGTGATTTCGGGCGCTCGATCTTCACCCGCGAGCCGGTCTCGCGGATGATCCTGACCCGGGTCGAGCCGACCCTGTCGCTGATGGTCGTGACCCTTGTCATCGCCCTGATCATCGCCATTCCGATGGGCGTGGCAGCCGCGTGGAAGCGCGGGTCGTTGCTGGACCGTGTGATAATGCTGGTCGCGGTGCTGGGATTTTCCGTGCCGGTGTTCGTGGTGGGGTACATGCTGGCCTGGGTTCTGGCGCTTCAGCTTGGCTGGCTGCCGGTGCAGGGGTATACCCCCATCGCCGAAGGGGTCTGGCCCTGGCTGCGCGGTCTGCTGTTGCCCGCAATCACCCTGTCGGGTGTCTATATTGCCCTGATTGCCCGGATCACCCGCGCGACGATGCTGGAAATCCTGCAACAGGATTACATCCGCACCGCCCGGGCCAAGGGGGTCGCCAACAACTCGGTGCTGTTCGTTCACGCGCTGCGCAACGCGATGGTGCCGATCGTGACCGTGGTTGGCCTGGGGATCGCATTGATGATCTCGGGCGCGGTGGTGATCGAAACCGTTTTCTCGCTGCCCGGGCTGGGGCGTCTGACTGTGGATTCGATCCTGCGGCGTGACTATCCGGTCATTCAGGCGATCATCCTGATCTTCAGCTTCGTCTATGTGTTCATCAACCTGCTCATCGACCTGAGCTACACCATCATCGACCCGAGGATACGCTATTGACCGCCAATTCCGACATTGCCGACGATCAGCTTGCCGCAGCGCCCCCGCGTCCGGTGATCCTGCCCCCGCCGCCGCAACGCTCGCGGGTGATGGGAATGCTGATCGAACATCCGACGCTGTGGATCGGTGCCGCCCTGCTGGTTCTGGTCACTGCGATGGCCATTTTCGCGCCCTTGGTGGCGACATCGGACCCAAGCGCGCTCAACCCCGCGCAGCGGGTGTTGCCGCCCTCGGCCGAGGCCTGGTTCGGCACCGACATGATGGGGCGCGATATCTACTCGCGCACGGTCTATGGCGCGCGGGTGTCGCTGATCGTGGGGGCCGGTGTGGCGATCTTTGCCTCGGTCATCGGGCTGACCATCGGCCTGCTCTCGGGCTTTGTGCGTTGGGCGGACAACATCATCATGCGGGTGATGGACGGGCTGATGTCGATCCCGGCCATTCTGCTGGCCATCGCGCTGATGACGCTGATGCGCGGCGGATCGGTTTTCAATGTGATCCTTGCCATCACCATCGCCGAGATTCCGCGTGTCGCGCGGCTGACGCGGTCGGTTGTCCTGTCGGTGCGCGAGCAGCCATATGTCGAGGCGGGCACCGCCTGCGGAACCTCTACATTCGGGATCATCTGGTACCATATCATGCCAAACACGCTGGCGCCGCTGACGGTTCAGGCCACCTATATCTGCGCCTCGGCGATGATCACCGAGGCCATCCTGAGCTTTATCGGTGCGGGCACGCCGACCTCGATCCCGTCATGGGGCAACATCATGGCCGAGGGGCGCGCGCTTTGGCAGGTCAAGCCCAACGTGGTGTTCTTTCCGGCGGTGTTCCTGTCGATCACGGTGCTGGCCGTCAATCTGGTGGGGGACGGGCTGCGCGACGCGGTAGACCCCCGCCTTGCCAAACAGGTGTAAGCGATGGCCCTTCTCGAAGTGCGCGACCTTCAGGTTCATTTCCGGACCGCGACCAGCGTGAACCGGGCGGTGGACGGGCTGAGCTTTGACATCAATGCAGGCGAGGCACTGGCCATCGTGGGCGAAAGCGGTTGCGGCAAGTCGGTGACATCCATGGCGCTGCTGCGGCTGTTGCCCGAGCCGCCCGGGAAGGTTGCGGGGCAGATCCTGTTTCGCGGGCAGGACCTGATGAAGGCATCGGAACGGCGGATGCGCCAGTTGCGCGGCGACGAGATCAGCATGATCTTTCAGGAACCCATGACCTCGCTCAACCCGGTGTTCACCATCGGTCAGCAGATCGGCGAATCCGTCCGCCTGCACGAAAACGCCAGCCGCACGGTGGCCCGCAACCGCGCCATCGAGATGCTGCAACTTGTCGGCATCCCCTCGCCTGAACAACGGGTGGACGAGTATCCGCACCAGCTTTCAGGGGGCATGCGACAGCGGGCGATGATTGCGATCGCCCTGGCCTGCAACCCGGCGCTTCTGGTGGCGGACGAGCCGACGACGGCACTGGATGTGACCATTCAGGCGCAGATCCTTGACCTGATGCAGGATCTGCGGCGCAAGGTCGGCTCGGCTGTCATGCTGATCACGCATGATCTGGGCGTGGTGGCGGAATTCGCCGAGCGTGTCCTGGTCATGTATGCCGGGCGCAAGGTCGAAGAGGCCAGCGTGACCGACCTGTTCCGCACGCCGCGCCACCCCTACACGCAAGGCTTGCTGAACGCGCTGCCCAAGCTGGGGTCGTCCCTTGGCGACGGGGCTGCGGTGCGGCTTGCCGAGATTCCGGGGCGGGTGCCCGATATGTCCAAACCCCTGACAGGATGCGCCTTTGCCGAACGCTGCCCGATGGCGCAGGACGCCTGCCGCCGCATCGAACCGGCGCTGGAGCAAAAGGCGGACCGCCATTTCGCTGCGTGCCACTTCGCCGCCAGAGGGGCCTTTGTCGCATGACGCAAACCGACACGACACACCCACGGCACCTGATCGAGGTGCGCAATCTGGTGAAACGGTTTCCCGTGGCATCTGGGCTGTTCGGGGCGCGCAAATCGGTCCACGCGGTCAGCGATGTCAGCTTTCACATCGCGCGCGGCGAGACGCTGTCGCTGGTGGGGGAATCCGGCTGCGGGAAATCCACGGTGGGCAAATGCCTTGCCCGGCTCATTCCGCTGACCGAGGGCGAGATCACGCTTGACGGTCAGCGCATCGACAGCCTGCCGCCGAAAGACCTGAAACCGATCCGCAAGCGGCTGAACGTCGTGTTTCAGGACCCCTATTCCAGCCTCAATCCGCGGATGAGCGTCGAGGCGCTGGTGGCCGAACCCCTGCGCAGTCACGGGCTTGTCAAGGGACGCGCCGAAAGGGCCCGCCGTGTCGGTGATCTGCTGGAAAAGGTGGGGCTGCCGCGCGACTCGATGCGGCGGATGCCGCATCAGTTCTCGGGCGGGCAGCGGCAGCGCATCTGTATCGCGCGCGCGCTGGCGTCCGAACCCGATATCATCGTGTGCGACGAGGCCGTGTCGGCGCTGGATGTCTCGGTTCAGGCGCAGATCATCAACCTGCTTATGGATCTGCAACGCGAGCTGGGGCTTGCGCTGCTGTTCATCTCGCACGATCTGGCGGTGGTCGAACACATGAGCGACCGGGTCGCCGTGATGTATCTGGGCCGCATCATGGAGATTGCAGATCGCAGTTCGATCTTTGCGCATCCGCGCCATCCCTACACCAAGGCGCTGCTCTCGGCGGTGCCGCTGCCCGATCCCGACGCCCCGCGCGACCGCACGGTACTGAGCGGCGATGTGCCCAGCCCCATCGACCCGCCCAGCGGGTGTGTGTTCCGCACCCGCTGCCCGATGGCGACCCAACGCTGCGCCAGCGAAACGCCCATCCTGCGCCAGATGGCGCATGGCCACAGCAGCGCCTGTCATTACGCCGAAGAGGTTTGATGGGGACCGGCAGCGGTGCATTCGTCTATCGGCCGCCCCGATTTCCTGACCGGATGAACCCGACAACGAGACTCGCGCGTGGCCTAAGCATCACGCGGCCAGGCTTGATCACGGTTGCGGGATCACCGTGATGTCAGGCGGATGTCGGCCGTTCTTGCATGGGCTTCCATACCTTCGAGCCGCGAAATGCGCGCTGTCACCTCGGCCACCTGCCGGGCGGCTTCGCCGGTGGCGCGCTGCCACGTCACAGTCTTGAGAAACTTGTGCACCGACAGGCCCCCGGTATAGCGCGCCGCACCTGACGTGGGCAGCACATGGTTGGGCCCTGCGGCCTTGTCGCCAAAGGCCACGGTCGTCTCGGCCCCAAGGAACAACGAGCCATAGGCCCTGAGCCGGGTCAGCCACCAGTCCAGATCCCGGGCCTGAACATGCAGGTGCTCGGGCGCGTAGCGGTCGGCCATCGTGGCCATTTCCTCGCGGTCGTCACATACCACGATCTCGGCCAGGTTCTCCCATGCGGCCGTGGCCGATTTCGCGTTGGATGCCGGCAAGGTCGCAATCAGTTCGGGCACCAATGCCAGAACCCCACTGGCCAGCGCACTGCTGTCCGTCACCAGCCAGACCGGGGAATCCGCGCCATGTTCCATCTGGCCGACCATGTCCCATGCGACCACGGCCGGATCGGCAGACTGGTCCGCCACGATCAGGCTGTCGGTGGGGCCAGCGACCATGTCGATGCCGACACGGCCATAAAGCTGGCGCTTGGCCTCGGCCACCCAGGCATTGCCGGGACCGGCCAGAACATCGGCCCGGGGAATGTCGAAAAATCCGAATGCCATCGCGGCCACGGCCTGTACCCCGCCCATGCACAGGATCTTCTGCGCCCCGGCCAGATGCATCGCATAGACCATCTCGTCGGCGATCCCGTCCGGCCCCCGCGGCGGTGATGCGGCGGCCACGAACTCGACTCCGGCGGCCTTGGCCGTGGTGATTGTCATCAAGGCAGATGCCACATGGCTGAAACGTCCGCCCGGCGCGTAGCATCCGGCAGACACAACAGGGATAGACCGTTGACCGGCAACGAATCCCGGTGCCATTTCGATCTCCATATCCAGCAGCGTCGCACGTTGTGCCTTGGCGAATTTTTGAATGTTGGCATGCGCGAACTCGATGTCGGCGCGCAC
This sequence comes from Lacimonas salitolerans, assembly GCF_042677865.1. Classification (NCBI taxonomy): domain Bacteria; kingdom Pseudomonadati; phylum Pseudomonadota; class Alphaproteobacteria; order Rhodobacterales; family Paracoccaceae; genus Lacimonas; species Lacimonas salitolerans. The sequence continues at coordinate 49,419 of NZ_JBHUDD010000056.1, forward strand.
TGACGGGTCCAGACGGGCAGCAGCGGCGGCGATTTCATCTTCACTCACGACCACATCGCCGTGCCAGTCATCCAACTCGGATGCATAGCGCAGGGCGACCGCCTCACCGCCCTGTTCGATGTCGTGCAGCATGTCCAGCACGCGGTCGCGCACGGATGACTGCTGCTGCGCGCTGTCGGGTTTTGCGGATTTCAGAAAGCGAACGGTCATGTGATCTCTTTTCCCACGAAAGGCGATGGCAGGGCAAAGCTGACACAGGCCGCGGCCAGCACATCCATGCTGTCGGTCAGCGACAGCCGAGGCGTGCCCAGCCGTGGTGCCAGAATGGAGAACTCAGAGCAGCCAAGAATGGCCGAGGACGCGCCGCCGTCGGCCATTTCCGCAACGGCAGCCTGCAAGACGGGCAGCGCCTCGTCCTCGTGCCCGGCCTTGATGGCGCGGATCGCCCCCAGCATGGCATCGCGATTGTCGGGATACAGGACGGCGCAACCGTGCCGGGCCAACGCTGTTGCGAATACGCCGGTTTTTTCGACCGCGGGCGAGGCCAGCAGGCCGACCGGACTGGCTGGGCTGGTGTCGGCGACCTGCGCGGCGGTAAGTGCCACCATGTCCAGAAACGGAACCTGCACCGCCGCCGCGATCTGATCGGCATAGCAATGGGCAGTGTTGCACGGCATGGCCAGCGCCTCGGCTCCGGCCTGGTGCAGGCGACGGGCCATGCCGATCAGAACCGGTGTCGGGTCCGTTCCCGTGCCGTCGACAAGATGCGCGATCCGCGACGGCACCTGCGTGTTGTTATCCACCAGCAGCGGGATGTGATCGCTGTCGGTGTCTGCCGGGGTCAGGGCAAGGATACGCGACATCAGAAGAATCGTCGCCTCGGGCCCCATGCCACCCAGAATTCCGATAACGCGCGGCATGACAGATGACCTGCTCCTGTTCAGTGGATACGTGCGGTCACGTGACCAGGTTTCGGATTTCGGGTTCCTTGAAGAAACTGCGATACCCGAAAAGCCCCGCCGACCCGCCTGTGTGCAGAAAGACGATATTCTGATCGTCTGCGAACGCGCCCTTGCGCACAAGATCAATCAGTCCGGCGGCCCCCTTGCCGGAATAGACCGGATCAAGCAGGAGGCCCTCGAGCTGCGAAAACGTCTCGATCGCCGCGATCGTGGCCGCGTTCGGGATGCCGTAGCCGGGGCCGACGTAATCGGTATTGGCCACGACATCATCGCGCGACACGACCCCCGGGCAGCCCAGCTTGTCCGCCGTGGCCTGAGCCAGCGCAAACACATTCGCCTCTTGCTTGTCCTTGGGCGCGCGGACGCCGATTCCCAGCAGCGGGATACCGGCATTGATCGCGCGCAGCCCGGCGACCAGACCCGCCTGCGTGCCGGCCGAGCCTGTGGCGTGGAGGATGCGCGAAATCGGCAAGCCCATGTCATTGGCCTGATTCACCAGTTCCAGCGCGCAATTGGCATAGCCCAGGGCGCCGGTCGGATTGGAGCCGCCCCCGGGAATGATGTACGGGGTCTTGTTCTTGCCGCTGAATTCGGCTGCCGCGGTTTCACAGGCCGCAACCATGTCCGTGCCTGCCGGAACATGCTCGATCGTCGCACCGTGCAGCGCATCCAGCAACACATTGCCGTTCAGCCGATAATCCGGATCGTCAAACCCGGTGCGGTCCTCAAGGATGGCGTGGCATTCCAGCCCAAGCCGGGCACAAAAGGCGGCGGTCTGGCGGACATGATTGGACTGCGTGGCCCCTTGCGTGATGATCACATCCGCCTTTTGCGCCAGCGCCTCGCCCAACAGGAACTCCAGCTTGCGGGTCTTGTTGCCACCGGTTGACACGCCTGTGCAATCGTCGCGCTTGATCCATAGCCGCGGGCCGCCAAGCGCCTTGGACAGCCTGTCCATCGGCTCCAGTGGCGTGGGAAGGTGAGCAAGGCGAACACGGTCAAATCGCGCAAAATGCATTTTGTTTCTCCGGTAACAGTTTCAAGCCCAGCTTGCGCCGAGTTTTCAGGCTTCTCAAATGCCAAGTTCTCACACTAAAATGCAGGGATGACATAATATGGAGCCAGCGATGCGATTGGAATGGATCGAAGATCTCGTTGCCATATTCGAAAGCGAGTCCTTGAACGAGGCTGCGGGGCGACGACATCTGACCCAGCCCGCATTTACCCGCAGGGTGCGCAGTATCGAGGACTACATCGGGGTCGAACTGATCGACCGAAGCCGCAAGCCCGCCCGCCCGGCCACTACGCTGGTCGAGCAGGAAACCCGGCTGCGAACAATGGCGCAAGAGTTGCGGGCCCTTGTGCTGGATCTTCGAAAATCCGAACGTCACTCGCGCAGCCGGGTGGTGATCGGCAGCCAACATGCCATCACCACATCAATCCTTCCAACGCTGATCGCGGACAAATTCGATGGTCTTGACATAACCATTCGCCTTCGATCAGCCAATCGGTCGGAATGTACGGCAATGCTCATCACGAAAGAGGCTGATCTGATCGTAATCTTCAGATCGGTTGAAGAGATATCTACGATCCCGGAAGAATACATTGAAGAGAAGTTAATCAGCCAGGAGAAACTCATCCCGGTGTGCAGTGCGAAGGTGCGGCGCGCGATCGCAAATGGCGATCTTCCGATTGTCGCCTATCCTTCGGATGTTTTTCTGGGAAAACTCCTTGAAACCCACATTCTTCCCAGTATCCAGGAAAGCTTTCGGATCGATGCCCGGGTGGAGACGGCACTCACCGTTGCAGCACTCCAGCTTGCGGCGTGCGACATCGGGGTCGCATGGGTTCCGGAAACAATGTTGGCGCAGCTACCGACTGCAAGCACGGTCACGGCGGTTGACGATCTCCTGCCATCGACACAGATCGCCGTGACGGCCATGCGTCTCATCGGAAAAAAATCCAACGTCGAAGACCAAGTCTGGGCAGCCATTCGCGACTTGCGTCAATAGATTTTACAATCGCGACGGGACCATGGTGCGTGGAACCGGCGAGTGTGCTCCAAGACCGCCCTGTGCGCCTGCCACGCGTCGTGGCCCGGATAAACCCAAGCATATGAGCAGCCACAGATTGTGCGAGGGAGGCTTTGCAAAACAGGAAACGGCCGCGATGGATCACATCGCGACCAGTCCCTGTCAGGCCGGCAGGCCTGAAACATTGTCCCACGAGGCGAAATGCGTCAACCGTGGTGCGCCCCTTGCCGTCAGTGTTTGGCTGTCTGGCCGTATCAGTTGCTCATGGACTCTTCAGTCTCTTCGTCCGTTTCGGGCTCCGGTGACACGCTCGCGAGCCACGCCCAGATATCGGCGGCATCGTCCGCGTCGCGCAGGCGATAGCTCATCTTGCCGCGCGCGCTGCTGTCGTCGAGATACTCGCGCAGGTACCCTGTCGGGTCCATCACATAGGCGGTGAACTCTTCCTCGGTCCAGACCAGACCGGCCTCGCCCGCGTCCTCCATCGCGCTGGAATAGCGGTAATCCTCGACCGCCCCGGCCTCGCGGCCGACCACGCCCCACAGGTTCGGGCCGGTGCGTCCGGCGCGCACGATCATCTCGCCGTCGTCGGTCTGCACCATGTGGCAGGCCTTGCACTGGTTGAACGCGCGCTCGCCCGCCTCGGCGTCGCCTGTCATCTCTTGGGCGTGGACGGCCCCGGCCAGCGCCATCAGCGCCGCAGATGTCAGAATTGTCTTCATGGGTTTCTCCCCCTGTCAGTCGTTTCTGTCAGGAGGAGACGTAGCACAGATCAGCGCAGGTCAACCATGTCAGGCCACCGCATGGGCGATCGCGCATTGCTTCCACAGCACCGACAGGGCGTCGACCAGGTGGTCGATATCGGCATCCGAGTGCAGCGGGCCTGGGGTAAAACGCAACCGCTCGGTCCCTTTCGGCACGGTGGGATAGTTGATCGGCTGCACATAGATCCCGTAGTCGCGCATCAGGATATCCGCGATCTGGCGGCATTTCACCGGGTCCTTGATCATCACCGGGATGATATGGCTGGGGTTGTCCAGATGCGGGATGCCGCGCGCGTCCAGTTTGGCGCGCAGTTTGGCCACCTGCCGGCGCTGCTGCTGACGTTCGCTGTCCGACTGTTTCAGATGCGCGATCGACGCCTGCGCCGCCGCGGCCACGGCCGGGGGCAGGGCGGTGGTAAAGATGAAGCCGCTGGCAAAGGACCGGATGAAATCGCACAGCGCGTGGCTGCCGGTGATATAGCCGCCCATGCAGCCATAGGCCTTGCCCAGCGTGCCCTCGATCAGGTCGATCCGGTGTGCCAGCCCGCGTTCCTCGGACACACCGCCGCCGCGCGGACCGTACAGGCCCACGGCATGCACCTCGTCCAGATAGGTCATGGCACCGTGTTTCTCGGCCACCTCGATGATTTCTTCCATCGGGCTGATGTCGCCATCCATCGAATAGACCGATTCAAACGCGACGATCTTGGGCGCGTTGGCGGGCAGGGCGGCCAGTTTGCGGTCCAGATCTTCTGGGTCGTTGTGCTTCCAGATCACCTTCTGACAGCGTGCGTGGCGCATGCCTTCGATCATGCTGGCATGGTTCAGCGCGTCCGACAGGATCACCGCATCGGGCAGGCGGCTGCCCAGCGTGCTCAGCGCGGCCCAGTTCGACACATAGCCGCTGGTGAACAGCAGCGCCGCTTCCTTGCCGTGCAGGTCGGCCAACTCTGCCTCAAGCGCGACGTGATGCCGCGCCGTGCCGCTGATGTTGCGCGTGCCACCGGCACCCGTGCCGCAGGCATCCACCGCATCCTTCATCGCCTGGCGCACAACCTCGTTATGGCCCATGGCAAGATAGTCGTTGGAACACCAGACCGTTACCCGCTCGGGCGCGTCGTCATCATGGCTGCGCGCGCGCGGAAATGTTCCACATTCACGTTCCAACTCGGCGAAAATCCGGTAGTTTCCCTCATCGCGCAACGTATCCAGTTGCGCCGTGAACATGGCGTCAAAATCCATGATGACCCTCCACTTTTCGTTTGGTCTGTTTGGGCGCGGGCAACATCCAGCGCCATAGTTTCGCATCCGGCAGGGGCACCACCATCAGCCAGTGTTCCACAAGTGCCAGCGCGGTGATCGCGGCCAGCAGGGCAAAGCCCACGATCTCGCCCGGCGTGTCGACGGCAAACAGCCGCTCCAGCCAGCAGGCCACCGCAAAGGACAGCCCCGTAACCGAGATCGGGAACAGCCAGTTCGCGCGCCGGATGCGGAAATGGCTGGGCAGGTGCTGCAACGCGCCGGGGATGAACTCGGTATTGATGCGCGGCACCCCGAAATACAGGTTCAGCTTGGCCGAGATGCGCGCCACGTACAGCACCACGAATGTCCACAGGCCAAAGATGTTCTCGGCCCCGTGTCCCGCGATCCAGATGAACAGCATCGCCGCCAGAAGCGCCATTTCGTGATAGGCCACGGTGCCCCAGGCGCGGATGAACCGCTCCCATTCGGGCAGGTCGTCGGGGCAGGGGCGCAGGTTCGGCCCGGTCACGATGCCGGTCAGAAACGCCAGTTCGATCCAGCCCCAGATCGCCAGCGCCGCCAGAAACCCGTAATACGCTGCCGCCACCCCGGTGGCGTCCAGCGTCACCAGGTAACCCCAGATGCCAAGTCCCAGCACCGGCAGCCCGGCCAGCGTCGCCACCAGCCCCGCGCGCCCGCCCCGGCGATCGGCCAGACGCACGATCACCAGAATGGCCCCCGTGGAAAACCACCACAGGAACAACGCCGCCAGTGCTGCTATCCAGGGGTCGTTCGGCACTGTCAGGTCCTCTTCATCTTGCCGGGTAAACTCCGGGGGTGCGGGGGTAGCGCCCCCGCCCGGTCGGCGCCAGCGGCGCCGAAACCCGTCAATAGACCGGCTCCAGCCGCGGGCTGTCGGGCACCCGGTGCTTTTTCACGGGGATCGTGAACAGCGTGACAAACGCCAGCCCCGCCTTGGCCGAGCCGGCCAGCTGCGCCAGCTTGCCCGCAACGCCGCCCTGTTTCTTCGCATCGGCGATCTGCACATTGGCATGATGCAGCCGTTCCAGATTCTTCTGCCAACGCGGGTGGTCGATATCCAGCGTGACCGGAAAGATCTGCTTGGTCAGTTCGGATGTCTTCACATAGACCTCATGCGCGTACCAGTCCGGGTCCACCCCAAGGGCGGCATGAAAGGCCGGGCGCTGGTGGTCGCGCACATACATCGTGGCATAGACGGCAGTCAGGAAGAACTTGATCCACCAGACGTTCTTGCCGCTGGTCAGCTTGGGGTCGGTCTTCATCAGCAGGGCAAAGGCCTCGCCGTGGCTGAACTCGTCATTGCACCATTCGCGGAACCATTTGAAGATCGGGTGGAACCGATGCTCGGGGTGTTCCTCAAGATGGCGGTAGATCGTGATATAACGGGCATAGCCGATCTTTTCCGACAGGTAGGTGGCGTAATAGATGAACTTGGGCCGGAAATAGGTGTATTTCTTCTTCTGCGTCAGAAACCCGAGGTTCACCGCCACGCCCGCCTCGCGCAGGGCGTCGTTGATGAAACCGGCATGGCGGGCCTCGTCGCGGGCCATAAGCTGGAACAGCTGCGTGATGTCGGGGTTGTTGCCGCGCCGCTTCATTTCCTTGTACAGCACGCAGCCCGAAAACTCGGCGGTGCAGCTTGAGATCAGGAAATCGATGAATTCCTTTTTCAGGCCCGGTTCCATCCCGTCCCAGTCGACGTGATCCCAGTCTTCGTTCTTCTTGAAGTGGCCCTTGTTGGGGTCCGCCAGCATCTGCGCGATCAGGGCATCCCATTCTTCGCGCACCGGCGATACGTCGATCGCGTCCAGCTCGTCGAAATCGGTGGTGTAGAACCGCGGCGTCAGCAGGGTGTTCGACATCGCCAGCTCGGTCGCGGCGGTGCTGTCGAACTTCGCCTGCTCCTCCTGGATGGCGATGCCCTCTTCGGCGGTGGTGGCGTCGGCGGAATGCTTGGGCAGCATGTTCATAGCGTCACCTCGTCTGAAAAGGAGAATTCACACAGTTCCATGACTTCGAAATCGCCGGTCAGGCGGGTCCAGAGCTGTTCGACCTTGCTGGCGCGGATGATGATCGCCTCGCGGTCCTCGGTCACGACCTCGCCGAAGGCGGCCATGATCTCGGGGCCTTTCACCTGCACCGTGTCGCCGGGGTTGATCACGGCGCCGTTGTTGAACCGCACATGCGCGTGCAGGCTTTCGAAACAGTGGCTGACCTCGACGGTGCAAGGCGCCCTTTCAATCTCTCGTGTCAGTAGACCCATTGGTGTGTCCTCCGTTAAGGTCGTTCAGCGCAAAAGCCTGGCGAAGGCTTGTGCGTTATCCTTGCCGAACCCCATCAGGTCGGCGCTCCACCCCGTTTCGGGGTCGTGAATGGCAAGGCGGCCGTTTTCGCCGCGGGTCAGAACAACGGGACCGCCCAGCGGCTTGTTGGCCTTGCGGCGGTTGAATTCGATCGTCCGGGCCACGCCGGCGATGAATCCGCCTTCTTCGGGCGACAGGTCGACGATCAGCGTGCCGTCGGGGGCGGTGATGCGCACCGCGCCTGACATCTCGGCATCCATCGCGAATTCGGTCTGTGCCACCACCGGGCTGACCGGCGGAGTGGACGTGACGGGCCGGTTCGAGACCGTGGCCGAAACCACGATGGTCACCGAACACACGATCAGGAACCCGACCGCGCGCATCAGGCCGACAGGGATCTTCTCGGGTGTGCCCTTGCGATGGTTCTCATGTGCGGATTGATACTGCATTGTGCCTGACCCCTATTCCGCGGCCACTTGGACCGGGCTGCCCGAGGGCGCGCCCCTGCGTTCGATCACCGGGGTCGAGACCCGCGCCTCGGCCGCGTCCGAGATCATCTCGGCGATCTTTTTCGGCTCGGGGATGCAGCGCAGCGCAGGCTGCACCGGCGAGCGCCACGGGCGCACATGCGGCCAGCAGGTCAGATAGCCCAGCTTGACATCCTTGGGCACTTCGAAGGCGATCGTGCCCGTCTTGCCGCGCATCCGCAGATCGGCGTTGACGATCTGCCGGTAGGGCAGGTTCAGCGTGACGGTCAGCGCCGCACCGATCCGCATCGCCACCCGCTTGTTGGTGACGGTATACATCGTCGTGCGTGCCTGCACGTAGGCGAATATCATCAGCAGGCCGCAGACGATCCCGCCCAGGATGATGAAGGGCAGCGCCAGCACCAGCGCGCGCATCAGCGGCACCTGATCGACCAGCGAGACAAAGCGCCAGGCCGCAAGGAACAGGAAATACCCCATAACCCACCAAACGTTCAGCGAGTCCTTGGCCAGCGCCCACCAGTCGGGCCGCCCCTGCCACAGGATATGCTCGCCTTCTGGCGGACGTTCGGGCAGTCCCTCGATCGGTTCGATTGCAAAATCATCATGGCTCATGGGGTGTGTCCTCCGGCGAGCGTGTCGTTAAGCATGGCACCCGGCGTCAGCGAACAGCCGGGTGCCGTTGGTCTGTCAGAGCTGCGGTTCCAGACGCGCCTCGTCGGCATAAAGCTTGCCGCCGGCGTAGTAGGCGCTGATCTTGTCTTCCTCGAGCTTGGTCACCTGGGTCGGCGACGCCGTGGTGGGCACCGATGCGAAATGCTTGCCATAGATCGAATGGATCGCCACGCGGTTGGACTTGATGCGCGCCAGCGTCATCGGCACCAGCCGCTTGCCGCCACCGAACTCTGCGTCCAGCGTGATTTCCAGATAGCGCACCAGCTGCTCGGGCTCGTCCACCCACATGTCGCTGATCCGGCCAACGATGGCCTTGTCGCCCGCCATCACCGGCAGCCCGCGCGGATCGCGCCCGGCCGAGACGTGGAAGTGATCAGACGAGGCCATGGGAATGATCTTGGGTTTGCCATGGGCATCCAGTTCGGGCACGTCCTTGCGCGCGGTCCAGGACGCCGGGCCGACACCATCGACCAGCGGATCACCGGTGGGCACAAACGGAAACCCGTTCGCCGTGGCCGTGCGCGCCAGCTTGCCATGCACATCGCCCCGCTCGCCCGGCTGGCCCGAGGGCACGGTCAGTTCGCCCTGATTGTTGGGCAGAACAAATGTCTTGTCCTTGGGCGTGGGGAACAGGCCCTGATTGGCGGCATCGTTGCCGTCCTCATCCACAAGGGGAAACCCCTCGCGCATGTTCTCGGTCTGAAGATAGTAGATCAGCCCGGCAAAGAAGATCCAGAAGAGCCAGAGTGTCAGGCTGGCCAGGTCGAAATTTCCAAAGAATGCTTGTGACATGGGTCCTGTCCTTTCGTTAGGTTCAGGTGGGGAAATCGGCGAGCCCGATACGACCGGTCCCCCCGCTTTGGTGAATGGTGGATTGCGTGAACCGCACAAGCGGCCCCAGCACGATCAGCGTCACGAAGATCAGGGCGATTTCCGTGTGATAGACAAAGGAATAGCCGGTGGCGGGCGACATCAGCGGCTCGCCCCAGGCGCCCGACATGGCCTTGGCGTTCACCACGTCGCGCAGGGTGCCGCCGATGGCGATGGACACGCCGGCCGCCGTGGCCTGCGCCGCACCCCAGGCCCCCAGCGCCAGCCCGCGCCCGGCCAGCCCTTGCGCGGGCATCAGCATCGCGGCGGTCAGGGTCGAGACGCTGAACAGCCCGCTGCCAAAGCCGATCAGGATCGCCCCGGCAAAGAACAGCACGGTCGACTCCAGCGGCGCGGCAAAGATCACCGCGCTGAACGCCGCCAGACCCACCAGCAGGCCCGCGCCGATCAACCGGTATGGATCGCGCCCGCGTGCCAGACCGCGCCCGGCCAGCCCGAATGCCAGCAGCGCGCCCCCGGCCCATGCGGCGGTCAGCAGGGTCGTGGCACTGACTGACAGGCCCAGGATCTCGCCGCCGTAGGGTTCCAGCAGAACGTCCTGCATGTTGAAGGCCATCGTGCCCAGAAACACCACCGCCAGCAGCCGCCCGGCCTTGCCGCCACGGGCCAGATCGGCCCAGGCATCGCGGAACGACGGGGTCGGGGCCTCGCGCTCTTCCTTGCTCATCGGGCGGACGCGCTCCTGTTTCCACAGGGCGATGACGTTCAGGGTGATGGTGACCACGGCGGTGCCCTGCACCACCTGGATCAGCAGCATGCCGTTGAAATCGCGCAGCAACCAGCCGATCACGATGGCCGAAACCGCCATGCCCAGCAGATAGCTGACATACAGCAGCGCCACCACGCGCGGACGCGTATCATCGGTCGCACGGTCGGCCGCAAGGGCCAGCCCGGCAGTCTGCGTCATGTGCATGCCGATGCCGGTCATCAGAAAGGCCAACCCGGCCAGAACCTCGCCCGCGAAGGGCACGTTATGCACGGTGTCGCCCCCCAGCACCAGCAGGCTGGCAGGCATCGCGGCGAGCCCGCCGAACTGCCACAGGGTGCCGAACCACAGGTAGGGCACGCGCTTCCAGCCGATGGCGCTGCGGTGGTGATCGGATTTGAAGCCCAGCAACGCGCGGAACGGCGCCGACAGCACCGGCAGCGCGATCATGATGGCCACGATCATCGCGGGCACCGACAGTTCCACGATCATCACGCGGTTCAGCGTGCCCAGCAGCATGACGCCCGCCATGCCGACCGAGACCTGGAACAGCGACAGGCGCAGCAGCTGGCGCAGCGGCAGATCATCGCTGGCCGCGTCGGAAAACGGCAGCATGCTGATGCTGAACTGCTTCAGAACCTGCGCGCCCTTGCTCATGCCGCGAACTCCAGCGCCTGAGAGATGTAGAACCCGACCGAAACCCGGCCCACGTCACGGATCTTGCCGATGTCGCGCACCGTATGGGCCAGCCGCGCGGGGGCGTGCGGGATCATCACCGGGCTGCGGTCGGATTGCGGAAAGGCCTTGCCGGCATACCACATGGTCATCAACAGCGGCGTGCGCGGGGCGACGGTGAACACCACCGGCCCGCCACAGCGCCCGCCCAGGTTTTCCAGCGCCGCGCGAATGTCGGTCGCGGTGTAATAGATCAGGCTGTCCATCGCCATCACGGCGTCGAACCGGCCATGCCCGGCGTGCAGCATGTCGCCCGCGGCGAATGTCACGCGGCCGCGCAGGTCGGCCGGCATCCGCGCCTCGGCGATGCCCACCAATTGCGGCGAGATATCAACGGCCACCACATCGGCGCCGCGCGCCGCCAGCTCCTGCGTCATCATGCCGGTGCCGCAGCCCGCGTCCAGAATCCGCGCGCCGCGCAGGTCATCGGGCAGCCGCGCCAGCATGCGCGCGCGCATGTCATCGCGCCCGCGCCGCACCGTCTCGCGGATGCGGCTGACCGGCGCGTCGCTGGTCAGACGGTCCCAGACCTTGGTCGCGGTCTTGTCGAAATAGGTCTCGACCCGCGCCCGCGTGGCGTCATAGCTGGTTTTGGCAGCTTTGCTCATCAATCGAACCCCAGCAGTTCGAATATCTCGCGGTCTTCCATCGCGGCGGGCGTCAGCCCCTCGGTCCCCGCATAAAGCTGCGCGGCCAGGCGGATGTATTCGGCGCGCGCCAGGATGATGTCCTCTTCGTCGGGCATCTCGAACAGGGTCTTTTTCTTCAACCGGCTGCGGCGGATGGCGTCGATGTCGGGCATGTGCGCGATCCGTTCGAACCCGACCGTGCGGCAGAAACGGTCCACCTCGTCGGTGTCCTTGCTGCGGTTGGCCACGCAACCCGCCAGACGCACCTTGTAGTTCGATGACTTGGCCTGCACGGCGGCGATGATGCGGTTCATCGCATAGATGCTGTCGAAATCGTTGGCCGTCACGATCACCGCGCGGTCGGCATGCTGCAAGGGCGCGGCGAACCCGCCGCAGACCACATCGCCCAGCACGTCGAATATCACAACGTCGGTGTCTTCCAGCAGGTGATGCTGTTTCAGCAGCTTCACGGTCTGGCCGACCACATAACCGCCACAGCCGGTGCCCGCGGGCGGACCGCCCGCCTCGACGCATTTCACGCCGTTGAACCCTTCGGTCACGAAATCCTCGGGGCGCAGCTCCTCGGCGTGGAAATCCACCGATTTCAGGATGTCGATCACCGTGGGCTGCAACTGCCCGGTCAGGGTGAAGGTGCTGTCATGCTTGGGGTCGCAACCGATCTGCAACACCCGCTTGCCCAGCTTGGAAAACGCCGCCGACAGGTTGGAACTGGTGGTCGATTTGCCGATCCCGCCCTTGCCATACACGGCAAAGACCTGCGCGCCCTCGATCTTCATCGAGTCGTCCTGATGCACCTGCACCGATCCTTCGCCATCCTGTCCGCGGATCACCGGGGGTGCGCCAAGGCCGCGCGCCTCAAGCCCCGCTGCTTCGCGCATGTTGGCCCGGGCAGCGGGCGGATTCTTTGCGTCGAGTGGGCTCATAGGTGCCTCCCTTTCGATACAGAACGGGTCTGCATCTTCATCTTGCTGAATAAACTCCGGGGGTGTGGGGGCAGGGCCCCCACGAAGGGGTCCACCGGTGCGATGGCGTATGGGGTGTGCATGCTCATTCCGCTGCAATCCCCTCGACCCGATCTTCCAAAGCGTCGGCGGCGTCTTGCAGGGCCGCCAGCGTTGCGGCATCGGGCTGCCAGTAGTTTCGGTCGCTGGCTTCCAGCAGGCGGTTGGCCATGCGCGACGACGCGACCGAGTTCAGCTCGGCCAGGCGCGCCCGCATCTCGGGGTCCAGCACGAAGGTTTCCGACAGGCGCTGATAGACCCACGGCTCGACCTTGCCGGTGGTGGCCGACCAGCCCATCGTGTTGGTCACCTGCGCCTCGATCTGGCGCACGCCTTCGGCGCCATGCTTCAGCATGCCCTCGAACCACTTGGGGTTCAGGCTGCGTGACCGGGTTTCCAGCGCCACCTGATCGGTCAGGGTGCGCACCTTGGCGGCGCCGCGCGTCTGGTCGCCGATATAGACGGCGGCCTCTTGCCCGCCGCGGGCGCGTTTGACGGCGCGGGCGATCCCGCCCAGCGTGTCGAAATAGTGATCCACCGTGGTGATGCCCAGCTCGACCGATTCAAGGTTCTGATAGGCCACATCGACATCTTTCAGCGCGCATTGCAGCAGGGCGGCATTGGCGCTGGCCTTGCCGTTGACGCCATAGGCAAAGGATTTGCGCGACTCGTAGGCGTCGGCCAGCTCGTCCTCGTCGCCAAAGGCGCTGCTGTCCACCAGCGCGTTGACGTTCGACCCATAGGCCCCTTCGGCGTTCGAGAACACGCGCAGGGCGGCGGTTTCGATGTCGCAGCCCATCTGCGCCATGTAATCCAGCGCGTGCGCGCGGATGAAATTCTGCTCGGGCGGCTCGTCCGCCATCGCCGCCTGCAACGCCGCGTCGGCCAGCAGCCGGGTTTGCAGCGGCAGCAGGTCGCGGAAGATGCCCGACAGGGTGATGACCACGTCGATGCGCGGGCGGCCCAACTGCTCCAGCGGGATCAGGTCGGCGCCCGACAGGCGGCCAAAGGCATCGAAACGGGGCTTGGCCCCCAGCAGCGCCAGCGCCTGGCCGATCGGGCCACCGTCGGATTTGATGTTGTCCGACCCCCACAGCACCAGCGCGATCGAGCGCGGCATCTCTGGATGCGCATCCAGCAGCAGCTGCGCCTGCTTGGCACCTTCGCGGCAGGCAAATTCGCTGGGCATGCGGAACGGATCGAACGCGTGGATGTTGCGCCCGGTGGGCAGGATGTCGGGGCTGCGGATCAGGTCGCCGCCATGCACCGGCGGGGTGAACCGCGCATCCAGCGCGCGCAGGATGGCGGGGATCTCGTGATCTTCGGTCAGGATTTCCAGCACCCGTGCGCGGGTTTCCGCGTCGGCGTCTTCCATCACGTCTACATAGGCTGCGCGTTCGGCATCGCTCAGGCGCTTGCCCAGCACGTGCAGACCGTCGGGGATTAGCGCATCCTCGGTTTCCAGCAGCTTCAGCCACATCTGCGCGGGCGTGGTGCCGGTCATGTCGACCGCCTCGGCCTGCTCGTCGATCAGCAGTTCCAGATCGTCGCGGGCGGGGCCGTCTTCCATGCCGCGCCACCGCGTCAGGCTGTCCTTCAGTTCCGCCAGACCCTTGTAGAGGCCCGAGGCCGCCAGCGGCGGGGTCATGTGCGTGATCGTCACCGCGCCTGAGCGGCGCTTGGCCAGCGATGCCTCGGACGGGTTGTTGGACGCGTACAGATAGATGTTGGGCAATTCGCCGATCAGCCGGTCGGGCCAGTCGCGCGCGCCCATGCCCGATTGCTTGCCCGGCATGAATTCCAGCGCGCCATGCATCCCGAAATGCAGCACCGCATCGGCCTGAAACGTGTTGCGGAGCCACAGGTAGAACTGGGCAAAGGCATGGGTGGGCGCAAAGCCGCGTTCGAACAGCAGGCGCATCGGGTCGCCCTCGTATCCGAAAGTGGGCTGCACGCCGACAAAGACATTGCCGAAATGCTGGCCCAGCACGAACACGCCGCGCCCGTCCGACTGCACCTTGCCGGGGGCCGGGCCCCAGACCGCCTCGATGGCTTTCAGGGGTGGGGTATTGGCGACGATGTGATCGGCGCTGACATGGGCGGCGACATTGGCCTCTTGCCCGTACTGGCGCGCGTTGCCTTCCAGAACGGCGGCGCGCAGGTGGGCCACGGTTTCGGGCACGTCGATGTCATAGCCCCGGTCGCGCATCCGCAGCATGGTGTTGTGCAGGCTTTCGAACACGCTGAGATAAGCGGCGGTGCCTACGGCCCCGGCGTTGGGCGGAAAGCCGAACAGAACGATCGCCACCTTCTTTTCCGCGATCTTGCGGCGGCGCAGACGGGTCAGGCGCAGCACCTTTTCCGACAGGCTGTCGATGCGTTCGGGGCAGGGGGCCATCGCCTTGTCGGTGCTGATGCACGCACAGGCGTATTGGCAGCCCTGGCAGCCCTCGACACTGTGCCTCCCGCCGAACACGGTGGGATTGGTCGCGCCGTCCAGCTCGGGCAGGGCGATCAGCATCGTGGTCTCGATCGGGCCAAGGCCCTGCGGGCTGGCGGCCCACTGGCCCAGCGTCTGAAACTCCAGCGGATGCGCGGTGATGTAAGGAATATCCAGCTTTGACAGGATATCGACCGCAGCCTCGCTGTCGTTATAGGCCGGGCCACCAACAAGGCTGAACCCGGTCAGCGACAGCAGCACGTCGATTTTCGATGCGCCTTCGGCATCGGAAAAGAATTCGCGGATCGCGGGGCGGCCATCAAGGCCACCGGAAAACGCGGGCAGCACGCGCAGGCCCTGCGATTCAAGCCGCCGGATCACCGCATCGTAATGCGCGGTATCCGAGGACAGGATATACGACCGCATCATCAGCAGCCCGACCGTGCCCACGGCATTGTCCGGCCCCTTGATGTCGGCGGGGTCGATGGTGATCCGGTCGGCCAGATCGGGGTGATACAGCGCAACCTCGGGGTATTCCTGCGGCTCGGCCGCCTCGGCCCCCAGCCATTGCGGCCGTGTCCTGGCATACTTGCCCAGCAGATAGCGCACCATCTGCTCGATGTTGTCGTCGGACCCGCCCAGCCAGTATTGCATGACTAGGAACCAGCTGCGCAGATCCTGCGCCTTGCCGGGGATGCGTTTCAGGATCTTGGGCAGTCGGCGCAACTGCTTCATGCGCTTTTCGCCGCTGTCGCTGCTGGGCTTGGAGCTGCCGCGCAACCGCTTCATCAGCTTCATCAGGCCGCTGGCGGGCTTGGACATGTCCAGCTTGCCCAGACGGGTCATGCGGATGATCTCGGCATCGGCGATCACGCCGACCATGCCATCCAGCCGGTCGCGCACCGCGTGCAGATCGTCGATGATGGGCTTTATGTGCTCTTCGAGAAACAGCAGGTTGGCCACGATCATGTCGGCCTCGGCGATGCGGGCCTTTGTCTCGGCCAGCGCGTCGGGGGTTTCGGCCCATTCGGCGGCGGCGTGGACCGACACGGTCAGCCCGGGGAAATCCTGCACC
Source organism: Lacimonas salitolerans (assembly GCF_042677865.1). Classification (NCBI taxonomy): domain Bacteria; kingdom Pseudomonadati; phylum Pseudomonadota; class Alphaproteobacteria; order Rhodobacterales; family Paracoccaceae; genus Lacimonas; species Lacimonas salitolerans. Next base: position 65,423 of record NZ_JBHUDD010000056.1, read on the forward strand.
AGCTTGATGCCCGCCCGCGCCACGGGGCCCGCCGCATGGGAATCCATCGTGATGATCACGATGTTGTAGGGCTTGACCCCCATTGTGATCTCATCACCGCGCATAATGGGCCTTTGCTTCGTACAATGTATCGACGCTGATCTCGGACACGCCGCGCTGTACGGCATAGGTCTCGGTGTTGCGGCGCGCCTTGCCCCGCACGAAGAACGGTATCTTCTTCAGCTCCTTCTCGGCGGCGGGCAGCCAGACAACCTCGATCCCGCCTGCCTGTGGCTGCTCGGCCTGCGCCGGTTCGGCGGGGGCGTCTTGCCGACCCGTGTCGGCCAGATCACGCAGCTTGGCCTTGTGACCGTGATGCGAGGCGCCGGCGTCGTCGTGAAACTCGAAATCGTCGCGGAACATGTGCAGCAGGTGTTCCTCCAGCCCCATGACCAGCGGATGCACCCAGGTGTCAAAGATCACGTTGGCGCCTTCGATCCCCATCTGCGGGCTGTAACGCGCCGGGAAATCCTGCACATGCACAGGCGCGGAAATGACGGCGCAGGGGATGCCCAGACGCTTGCCGATATGCCGCTCCATCTGGGTGCCCAGGATCATCTCGGGGGCCAGCGCCTCGATCGTCTGTTCGACTTCGAGGTAATCGTCGGTGATCAGCGCCTCGACGCCATAGTCCTTGGCCAGCGCACGGACCTTGCGGGCCTGTTCGCGGTTGTAGCAGCCCATGCCCACCACCTCGAACCCCATTTCATCGCGGGCGATCCGGGCGGCGGTGGCGACATGCGTGCCGTCGCCGAACAGGAACACGCGCTTGCCGGTCAGGTAGGTGGAATCGACCGAGGCCGAATACCACGGCAGGCGCAGGCGGCTTTCGTCGAATTGCGGCGTGACACCAGCGATGGCGGCCACCTCGGCCACGAAATCGCGGGTGGCGCCAACGCCGATGGGCACGGTTTTCGTGAACGGCTGCCCCAGCTCGCGTTCCATCCAGCGCGCGGCGGTTTCCGCCGTTTCAGGATACATCAGCACGTTGAAATGCGCGGCCCCCATGCGGGTGATGTCCTGTGGCGTGGCGTCCATCGGGGCCACGACATTGATGCCGATCCCCATGTCCGACAGCAGCGCGGTCAGTTCGGTGATGTCGTCGCGGTGCCGGAACCCCAGCGCGGTCGGCCCGATCAGGTTGGCGGTGGGGCGGGCGGTGCGCTCGGTCGGTTTGGCCAGGGTCTTGACGATCTGGTAAAACGTCTCGTCCGCGCCGAAATTTTCCTTGCGCTGATAGCTGGGCAGTTCCAGCGGGATCACCGGCACTGGCAGGCCCATGGTTTCGGCCATTCCGCCGGGATCGTCCTGGATCAGCTCGGCGGTGCAGGACGCGCCGACGATGATCGCCTGCGGCTTGAACCGCTCATACGCGTCACGCGCGGCGGACTGGAACAGGTTGGCCGTGTCGGCCCCCAGATCGCGCGCCTGAAAGGTGGTATAGCTGACGGGCGGGCGGTGGTTGCGCCGCTCGATCATGGTAAACAGCAGGTCGGCATAGGTGTCGCCCTGCGGGGCGTGCAGCACGTAGTGCAGACCCTTCATCGCGGTGGCGACGCGCATCGCGCCGACATGCGGCGGGCCTTCGTATGTCCAGACCGTCAGCTTCATTCTGCGGCCTCCAGTTTCAGCAGGTCGCGGCGGCGGATCGGGCGGCTGAACAGCCCGGCCAGATCCCCCGCCTGCTCGTAGAAATGCACCGGAGTGAACACCAGTTCGATCGCCCATTTGGTCGTCAGCCCCTCGGCCTCCAGAGGGTTGGCAAGGCCAAGGCCGCAGACCGTCAGATCGGGGCGCGCGGCGCGGGCGCGGTCCAGTTGCAGATCCACGTCCTGCCCTTCGGAGAACACCGGCCCCTGTGCCATCAGTTCCATGTCGGGGCCGACCAGATCCTTGTGGATGAAGGGCGCGCCAACCTCGACCGCGTTCATGCCACATTCGCGGGTCAGGAACCGCGCCAGCGGAATTTCCAGCTGGCTGTCGGGGAAAAAGAACACCGACTTGCCCGACAGGGTTTCGGCGGCCTGCGCCACGGCGCGGCGCGCGCGGTCGCGGGGGGCTGCCGTGACCTGTTCGAACAGCTCGTCCGAAACGCCGAATTCGTCGGCCACGGCGCGCAGCCAGGCCGTCGTGCCCTGCTCACCAAACGGGAACGGCGCGGGCAGGTGGCGCGCGCCCCGACGGGTCAGCGCGGCATGGGTTGCGCCCAGAAACGGCTGGGTCAGCGCGAACACGGTGTCGGGGCCAACCGCCACCGGATCATCCGCGCGGGCCGAGGGCAGCACGGTAATCGGGCCGATGCCCATCCGGCCCAGCAGGTCCAGCGCCTGATCCTGCACCACATCGGGCAGGGCCCCCACCAGCATCAACTGGCGTGTGTCGGCCTTTGGCAGGGTCGGCACGATGGCGGCAAGGCAGGCGTCCTCGCCCTCGGTGAATGTGGTCTCGATGCCCGAGCCGCTGAAGTTGATGACCCGCACATGGGGGCCATGCTGCGTGGTCAGACGCTCGGCCGCCTTTTCCAGGTCGATCTTGATGACCTCTGACGGGCAGGAGCCCACAAGGAACAGCTGCCGGATGTCAGGGCGGCGTGACAGCAGGCGCGACACCTCGCGGTCAAGCTCGTCCTGCGCATCGGCCATGCCGGCAAGGTCGGTTTCTTCCAGAATGGCGGTGCCGAAACGTGGCTCGGCAAAGATCATCACGCCGGCGGCGGATTGCAGCAGATGCGCACAGGTGCGGCTGCCCACGACAAGGAAAAACGCATCCTGCATCTTGCGGTGCAGCCAGATGATCGAGGTTAGCCCGCAGAACACCTCGCGCTGGCCGCGCTCTTTCAGGATGGGTGCGTTGCGGCAGCCTGTTTCAGGTGTATCTTTCATGCCCGCCCCTCGGATTGCAGCCGCGCCATGCGGAGTTTCCAAAGGAACTGACCAGCGTTCACCACGTAGGCAAGGTAGGCCGCCAGCGCGATCACCATCTGCTCGGTCGGGGGCAGCGCCCCGGTCCAGACCGCCCAGAGATACAGGGTATGCAGGGCGATCACGCCAAAGCTGATCACATCCTCCCAGAAGAACGCGGGCGCGAACAGGTACTGGCCGAACACGATCTTTTCCCAGATCGCGCCGGTCACCATGATCGTATACAGCACCCCGGTCTTGACGATGATCGAGATGGTCGCGGCCATGTATCCCTCGCCGGTCCACAGGTACCGCAGCACCAGCGCCAGCGAGACCAGGAACACCAGAAACTGAACCGGTGCCAGGATGCCCTGCACCAGCGTCCAGACCGTGCCGTCGCGGCGTGCGCGCTGATCCGGTGTGTAAAGCCCGGTGGTGGGCGGTGTGCTGCCATGATGGCTGGCCATGGCCGATTCCTTCGTTGTCATGAAGGGAGCGTAGCGGCCCAAACCGCAAAGTGTCAATTAAAAGTTACACTGCCGAGCCGGTGTTTTGCGCGGGCCCTTGCCGCTGAAAAACACGGAAACCCGCAAAAAAATCCCTTATTTATATGAGGGTTTACGCAGGTCTGGAAAAAATAAATCTGGAAATTCTTGTCAGGCTGTCTAATCTCTTTGACATTTATAATCGCTTGCGTGACACTTGCACCTGACGCTTAGACAGGCGCCATGCCTGCGCTATCCGACCGGGTGACGTGGGTGGCGAAAGCGAGGAGTGCCAAGGATGGCCAACTACGAGCCCTCAAAGCCAACGCAGGCAGTCACCAGCCGTCACGTCGACGCGCTGGCGCGGACAGTTCTGACATCCCTGCGATCCTACCCTAGCACGGAAATGCGCAGCAGGCTGTCGCAGGCCGCGCATGACCTTGCGTCACTTACCGTGATGCCCGGAGAGTTCGACACCGATGCCGTCATGGACGATCTGCGCCAACGTCGGCTGAGCCATGCCGACCTGATGGATTTCTGCATCCCCGAGGCGGCGTTCCTGATCGGTCAGGGCTGGACTGACGATCGCCTGCCGTTCTGGCAGGTCAGCCTCGCGGGCGCGCGCCTGTATCAACTGGCCAAGCGGATCAGCACGGAATGGAACGGCGCGTCGGGCTATGACGCGCGCATGGCGGTGCTGCTGGTGATGTGCGAGGAAAGCACCCATGTGCTGGGGCCTGCGCTGCTGGCCGATCAGCTGCGGCGCGCGGGATGTTCGGTCAGCTCGGTGACCGCCGGGCGAGACACGCAACTTGCCCAAGTTATAAACCAAAGCGCCTTCGACCTGGTAATATTCACTTGTTCATCTTTGGACGTCCTTGAAACCGTCGCGCATCTGGTTCAACAGACGCGGGAAGAAACATGTCTGGTGCCGCCGATGGTGCTGGGAGGGCCGGTGATGGATTACGCAGAGAACATTCGTGAGGTGACCGGAGTTGATCTGGTGACCAAAGACATCAAAAAGGCGCTCAGCCTGTGTGCCCGTCCGATGACGGATCATATGGAACTGAAAGTGGCGGAGTGATGAACTCGCGTGACACGCCGAACTGGAAAGGAGGGGCTGTTCCAGTGATCAAGCCCGAATTCCTGAATGGCGTGTTGGCGGCAGAAACCGACATCGCCCTGGTCGTGGATACGACCGGGCAGATCGAATCGGTGCTGATCGACCCGTCCTCACCGCTGAACGGCCGCGCCGAAGGGTGGGAAGGCCGCTCGATCCGTGACCTGCTGGCGGTCGACAGCGTGCCCAAGATCGACACGCTGCTGACCCGGCTGGCCGATGGCGACACCGCCCCCCGCGCGATCGAGGTGAACCATACCGAAGGCGGTGCCGGGTTTCCGGTGCGCTATTCCATCCATCCGATGGGGCAGGGCGACAGGCTGCTGTTTCTGGGCCGTGACCTGCAGGTTGTCGCCGAAACTCAGCGCCAGTTGGTGCAGGCGCAGATCGCGCTGGAACGCGGATACGAGGAACGGCGCGAATTCGACGCGCGCTATCGCATGTTGCTGGCCACCACCCGCGATGCCGTTGTGTTCGTGGCCGGGTCGGACGGGCGGATCAAGGATCTGAACGCGCCTGCCGCCGACCTTCTGGGTGCGGGACGGGACGAACTGGTGGGCGCGGCCTTTGCGCAAGAGTTCAAGGATCGCCGCCGGGGCGAGTTTGTGGACAACCTGCTGAGCCTGGCGATGTCCGACAGCCTGGACGACCTGGTGGTGCAGGCCCGGCGCACCCGCAACAAGCTGCGGATCCAGCCGTCGATGTTCCGCGCGGCGGGCGAGCGTATCCTGATCTGTCGTCTTGACGCCGATGCCGAAGGGCAGGCGGTGGATGACCGTCTGGCGCTGAACCTGTCCACGCTCTATCGCGGCAGCACCGATGGCTTTGTCTTTACCGATGCCAAGGGCGCGATCGAGGACGCCAACGAGGCGTTCATGGAATTCGTCGATGCCGCCCATCTGCGCGAGCTGCGCGGGCGCAGCCTGTCGGATTTCCTGGCGCGCGGCCAGATCGACCTGAGCGTGATGCTGGAGAACGCCGCGCGCACCGGGCACATGCGCACCTATGCCACGCGGCTGACCAACGAATACGGGGCCAAGACCGCGGTCGAGGTCTCGGTCACGCATCTGAACAACCGCGAAAAGCCTTCGGTCGCCTATGTCATTCGCGATGTCAGCCGGGCCGAGGCGCTGCGCGGCGGTGCCCCGACGCCCGTCGGCGGAGAAGAGGGCGCGCATTCCAGCGTGATCGAGCTTGTGGGGTCCGCCTCGCTCAAGGAAATCGTGGCGGAAACCTCGGAAGTGATCGAAAAGCTGTGCATCGAGGCGGCAGTGGATCTGACCCGCAACAACCGCGCCGCCGCAGCCGAGATGCTGGGCCTGTCGCGGCAAAGCCTGTATGTCAAACTGCGCAAATACGGCCTGTCCAACAAGGACGGCGAAGACTAAGCTCACCGGCGGCTTTTCCCATCCCTGACAGCCATTTACGCCCTGCGGGTCAGATCTGTCGCCATGTGTCAACTTTGCTTGCAACGACTCAAACTGTCAGGCAAACTGGACACATGAGCGTTTCTGCAAACTTACACCCCCGCACATTGCCCGAGCCCGCAGCCATGCTGCGGCTGATCAAGCCGATCACGTGGTTCCCGCCCATGTGGGCCTATCTGTGCGGCACGGTGTCGTCGGGTGTCTCGCCACTGGAAGCCCCGGCGCTTGTGCTTTTGGGCATCGTTCTGGCCGGTCCGATCGTCTGCGGCATGTCACAGGCCGCGAATGACTGGTGCGACCGGCATGTGGACGCGATCAACGAGCCCGACCGCCCGATCCCCTCGGGGCGTATCCCCGGGCGCTGGGGTCTTTGGATCGCACTTGCCATGTCGGCGCTGTCGCTGCTGGTGGGCGCGCTGCTGGGGCCGTGGGGCTTTGCCGCCACGGTGGTGGGCGTGCTGGCCGCCTGGGCCTATTCGGCCGAACCCGTGCGCCTGAAACGCTCGGGCTGGTTCGGCCCCGGTCTGGTGGGGTTGAGCTACGAGACTTTGCCGTGGTTCACCGGTGCCGCCGTGCTGGCCGCCGGTCTGCCCGACTGGCCGATCATCTGGATCGCCCTGCTGTATGGGATCGGCGCGCATGGGATCATGACGCTGAATGATTTCAAGGCGTTGGAAGGCGACCGGCAGATGGGTGTCAACTCGCTGCCCGTCACGCTGGGCCCCGAGCTGGCGGCCAAGGTCGCCTGCGTCGTGATGCTGGTGCCACAGGCGCTGGTGGTGATGCTGCTGGCCCATTGGGACCGGCCCTATCACGCGGCGGCGGTTCTGGCGCTGGGTCTGGGACAGGTCTGGGCGATGTCGGTGATGCTGCGCGATCCGCGGGCCAAGGCGCCGTGGTACAACGGCACCGGCGTCCTGATGTATATTTCGGGCATGATGGTCGCGGCCTTCGCCCTGCGCGGTCTGGGAATGATGTGATGACGCTAAGCTGGGTTTCCATCCTGCGGCTCGGTCTGGTGCAGATGGCGCTGGGGATGATCGTGGTGCTGACCACGGCCACGATGAACCGCGTGATGGTGGTCGAGCTGGCCCTGCCCGCAATCCTGCCCGGCCTTCTGGTAACGCTCTACTACGGCACGCAGTTCGCGCGCCCGCATTTCGGCCACGGGGCCGACGGGGGTGGCCGGCGCACGCCCTGGATCATCGGCGGGGTGGCCTGCCTTGGGGCGGGCGCCATGCTGGCGGCCTTTGCCGTGGGTCTGATGGCGCACAGCACATGGGGCGGCATTGCCGTCGCGGTGCCCGGTTTCCTGCTGATAGGTCTCGGCATCGGGGCGGCGGGCACCAACCTTCTGGCGCTGCTGGCCTCGCGCGTGGCCAGCGACCGGCAGGCGGCGGCGGGCAGCGCGGTCTGGATCATGATGATCTTCGGCCTTGCCGCCACCGGCATCACAGCCGGCATGCTGCTGGACCCGTACAGCCCCGCGCGTCTGCTGGCGGTCACGGCGGGCGTGTCGGGCATCGCATTGCTGTTTGCGGTGATCGGCACATGGGGGCAGGAACGCACCCCCGCGCCGGTCAAGCCGCGGGCCAACCGCAAGCTGGCCTACCGCGCGGCGGTGGCCGAATTGTGGGCCGATCCGCGCGTGCGCGGCTTCACCATTTTCGTCTTTGCCTCGATGCTGGCCTACAACCTGCAGGACCTGATCCTTGAACCCTATGCCGGGCATGTGTTCGGCATGACCGTGGGCCAAAGCACGCAACTGGGCGGGATGCATCACGCCGGCGCGCTGGCGGGCATGATCGCCGTGCTGCTGTCGGGCACCGTGCTGGCGCGCTGGATCGTGGTGCCGATCCGGGTCTGGATCGTGGGCGGGTGCGTCCTGTCGGGCGCCTCGCTGCTGGCGCTGGCCTGGGGCGGGATGCACGCGAGCACATGGCCGATCACGGCCAATGTCTTTACCCTCGGGCTGGCCAACGGAGCCTTTGCCGTCGCCGCCATCGGCGCGATGATGGGCCTGGCCCGCGAAGGCGATGAATCCCGCGAGGGCATCCGCATGGGCCTGTTCGGCGCGGCGCAGGCCATCGCATTCGGCGCGGGCTCGTTCCTGGGCACCGCGGCGGCGGACGTGATGCGCGCGCTGGTCGCCAGCGACGCGATTGCCTATGGCAGCGTCTTTGCGGCCGAGGGCGTCGTCTTTCTCATCGCGGCGGGGCTGGCCCTGTCGCTGAACACGCATACCGATCCGGCACCCGCCGGTGATCTGATACCGGGGGAATGACCATGTATGATGTCGTCGTCATAGGCGGGGGGCCGTCGGGGGCCACCGCCGCCGAGGATCTGGCCCTGTACGGGCGCAAGGTCGCGCTGATCGACCGCGCGGGCCGGATCAAGCCCTGCGGCGGGGCGATCCCGCCGCGCCTGATCCGCGATTTCCGCATCCCGGCCAGCCAGATCGTGGCCAAGATCACCACCGCGCGGATGATCTCGCCCACCGGCCGCCGTGTCGATATTCCCATCGAGAACGGCTTTGTCGGCATGGTCGACCGCGAGCATTTCGACGACTACCTGCGCAACCGCGCGGCCGAGGCCGGGGCCGAGCGCCATACCGGCACTTATCTGCGGATTGAACGCGACAAGGCGGGCACCCATGTCGTCTATCGCGACAAGGCCAGCGGCGATGAACACCGCCTGACCACCCGCATGGTGATCGGGGCCGACGGCGCGCGCAGCAACGTGGCGAAAACCGAGGTGCCGGGCGGCGACCGCATTCCTTACGTCATCGCCTATCACGAGATCATCGAGGCCCCCGGCCCGCGCGGCGACTATGACCCCGACCGCTGCGACGTGATCTATGACGGGCGCATCAGCCCCGATTTCTATGGCTGGGTGTTCCCGCATGGCAAATCCGCCAGCATCGGCATGGGATCGCTGGTCAAGGATGTGGACCTGAAAAAGGCCACCGCCGACCTGCGCGAGGCAAGCGGCTTGGCCGACTGCCGCACCATCCGCCGCGAGGGCGCGCCCATCCCGCTGAAGCCGATGGATCGTTGGGACAATGGCCGCGACGTGGTGCTGGCCGGTGACGCGGCGGGCGTGGTTGCACCCAGCTCGGGCGAGGGGATATACTATGCCATGGTCGGAGGGCGCGTGGCCGCAACGGCGGCCCATGCCAAACTGACATCGGGCATGATCCGCGATCTGGGTCTGGCTCGCAAACTGTTCATGAAAGAGCACAAGTCGGTGTTCAAGGTGCTGGGCGCGATGCAGGACGCCTATTACAAATCCGACGAGCGGCGCGAGCGGTTCGTCAGCCTGTGCCACGACATCGACGTGCAGCGCCTGACGTTCGAGGCCTATATGAACAAGGAACTGGTCAAGGCGCGGCCCATGGCCCACGTCAAGATCGGCATCAAGAACCTGGCCCACCTGGCCGGGGTGGTAAAGGCGGAACACGTATGAAGGCGCTTATCCCGGCCTGGGTAAACGGCACGCTGCGCCCGGTCGAAAAGCTGGAGGTGCATCAGCGCGGGCTGCGCCACAAGGCGGTTTCGATCTTCGTGATGGATGGCAACCGCGTGCTGATCCAGCGCCGCGCGCTATCGAAATACCACACGCCGGGCCTGTGGGCGAACACCTGCTGCACCCATCCCGACTGGGCCGAAGACCCGGCCACCTGCGCCACCCGCCGCCTGCGCGAGGAACTGGGGATCACCGGCCTGAGTTGCGAACATCGCGGGCAGGTCGAATACCGCGCCGATGTGGGCAACGGCCTGATCGAACACGAGCTTGTCGATCTGTATCTGGCCCGCGCCAGCGCCGATCTGCCGCTGCGGCCCAATCCGGACGAGGTGATGCAGACCCGCTGGGTCGCCGCCGATGTTCTGACCGAAGAGGTCGACCGCCACCCCGAGCGGTTCACGCCCTGGCTGCGGATCTACCTGACCGAACATGGCGATCAGATATTTGCCTCGGTACCTGCGCAGTAACTTACCATAAGACGGATTATCCGCTGCGCAGATGTAAGAGCAAAGTTAAGATGTCCCACATCTGCAAAGTAGAAGTGTCACTTCTGTGGTTGCCGCCCGTGATCGCCAAGCTTTGCAACGATGCGGCGCATGGCCATGCGGTTCCGGGGCATTTTGCGCAGAGAACACTCCGCCCCGCTGGACGCGTGGATCGATCACGCCATCGAGACGGATATCTCGCCGATCATGCGCTTTGCCCGAACGCTGAACCGTGACATCGCTGCCGTGCGTAGTGCCATCGACTTTCCGTGGAGCAACGGTCAAGCGGAGGGCCAAATTTATCGCCTGAAGACCCTCAAGCGCGCCATGTACGGCCGTGCCGGACCAGAACTTCTCCGGGCCCGAATGCTGCCCCTCCGCCACACAGATTGAGACAGAGCCGGTTAGCATATCTTTCCGGTTGGCAGTCGGGGGACGGATCAGGCAGAGGATCTGGCGGCGCCGGAGCAGAGCCTGCCCGAGTCTGAGCACGGCTTAGATCGCCTGCAAGTAGGTCATACCGATGCTAGGCATGATCCAGGGGAATCGCTTTTGGGCCGATCGGTGTGTTTGAGCGCGCTTGCGTCTGAGCCTGAGTTGGATTCTGTAATGTTGGGTGA
>NZ_JBHUDD010000057.1:0-71699 GCF_042677865.1 Lacimonas salitolerans
CTACGCCCTCCCTACGAGACCCCACCCCCGCGTTCTCATCCTGATTGACGCTGGATTCTCAGCCTGTTTGTCGCGCGGCAGCCGCCATGCTTGACATGACGGCGTCTGAGTTCCGTGACCTCGTTTCGCGAGGAGCTCTACCCCCGGCAAAGCCTATCGGAGGAACCATTCGTTGGTGTGTTGCGGAACTCGAAGCGATTTTGTCCGGCGCAACAAAAAGGCCAGAAGATGACGAAGACTTTGAGTAAGACAAGGCCGTCAAAGCCGAGGGTATCTCGGGAGCGTCTAAAGTGGGTATGGCATCGAAATGGAACCAACTGGGTCCCATATCACCGGGTCACTTGGATCGCTTCCACGGGCAAGCGCAAAGAGCGCGCAATCAAACTCAACTGGGAGGGCGACAAAAAGAAGCTCGACCAAGAATATTGGGCAGCGGAAGCTGGTCGACACCCATCACAGTATAGAGAACCCAAAAATACTTGGGGAGAGTGTATCAAGGCATGGAAAGCAGACCAAAAAAAACAGATAAAACTCGCCGCTGGGACGAAAAAATCCTATAATCGTGAATTTAACAAGATACTTGCAAAAAATGCAAACAAGCCGATGTCCGCGACGACACGCGCCGCCATTCGAAAAAAGCATAACTCGATGGCGGATACACCGCGTGCCGCTGACTGGATGCTCCAAGGCGTATCTTTGCTTTGGAACTACGCCAAGAATGAACTCGATTGGTCTTTGGGCGACAACCCGGCGTCACGAATGACAAAACACGGGGCTCAACGAGAGTTTCCAGCTTGGCCAGACTGGTTGCTGGATGCGCTGGATGAAGCGCCCGATACCGTGCGCATCGCAGGTGGACTGATTAGATTCACCGGTCAGAGACCTTCAGCAGCGATCGGGATGCTCAAGAGTGCGTTTATGGGCGACTGGGTTACCGTCGTTGACGAAAAAGACGATGAAACGTTTCCGATATACTGCCCAGAGCGGCTACGTGAGATTGTAAAAGATCTACCGGTGGGGCCGCGGCATGTCCTTGCGAAATCGAACACTGCGCCGCTGTCCTATAGCGCAGTCGAAAAGGCGTTCAGCGCTTGGCGCGAAACCCTTACCGAGCTCGCTAAGGAGCATGACGATGTTGCGAAGAAGTATAGCCTGCACGGTTTGAGAAAGCGCGCTTGCGTTGAGCTTGCTGAGGCAGGCTGCTCAGACGCAGAGATTCAGGCAGTGACTGGTCAGAGCTTGGAGATCGTGGCGAAATACAGAAAAGGGGCGAGCCGGAAAATGATGTCCCGGGCTGCCCAGATGAAGCGCTCAGAATAACCGAGTGGGAGTCGTCAGTGGGAGTCATGCGGATCTCCGGCTAAATCGCCAAAGCCCACACCCAGCAAGCTATTGAAATCATTTGGTGCCCAAGGCGAGACTCGAACTCGCACGCTGTTGCCAGCGGGGGATTTTGAATCCCCTGCGTCTACCATTCCGCCACTTGGGCCCGGAGCGGTGTTTAGCTTGGCGCAGCACGGGCGTCCAGAGACAATTCGCTTTGGTCTTGCCGCCAGTGCTGCACACGCTAAACAGGCGGAAATCCTTTCCCGGCACTGGAGTTCCGGCATGATCCGCCGCCTGTATGACTGGACGATGGCCCAGGCCGACCATCCGCGCGCCCTTTGGGTGCTGGCCTTCGTGTCTTTCATCGAAAGCTCGGTCTTTCCGATCCCGCCCGATGTGCTGATGATCCCGATGATCCTCGCCCGTCCCTCGCGCGCCTGGTTGATCGCGGGTGTGGCGCTGGTATCGTCGGTTCTGGGCGGGGTTCTGGGCTATGCCATCGGCGCATTTGCCTATGAACAGGTCGGTCAGCCCATCCTTGCCGCCATGGGCAAGGCCGACGCCATGGCCGAGTTCAACACGCGGTTCAACGATTTCGGATTCTGGCCGGTGCTGATCGCGGGGATGACGCCGTTTCCCTACAAGGTCATCACCATCATGTCGGGTTGGACCGGACTGCCGCTGACGACCTTCATCGTCAGCTCGATCATCGCGCGCGGTCTGCGGTTCTTCATCGTTGCCGCGTTGCTGTGGAAATTCGGCGCACCGATCCGTGATTTCATCGAACGGCGGCTGGGATTGATGTTCGTGCTGTTCCTCGTCATTCTGATCGGTGGCTTCTATGTCGTGAGGTTCCTGTGACGATCACCCGTCAGACCCTGATTCTGCTGGCCGCCGGTGGCTCGACTGCCCTGCTGGCCGGGGCGTTCCTGTTCCAGTTCCTGGGCTGGGCACCCTGCCAGCTGTGCCTGTGGCAACGCTGGCCCCATGCGGCTGCCATCGCCATCGGGGTGGCAGCCCTGTCTCTGGGCGGGGCCGCGATGGCCTGGCTGGGGGCTGCGGCGGCGGCCACCGCGGCGGCACTTGCACTTCATCACACCGGGGTCGAGCAGAAATGGTGGCCCGGCCCCAGCAGTTGCTCGGGCACCGGCCCCTTGCAGGGCGAGGGCGCATCGCTGTTGCCCGGAGCCAGTGCAGACTCCCCTGCCCTTGTCATGTGCGATCAGATCCAGCCATTTTTCGCCGGGCTGACCATGGCCAACTGGAACCTGGTGCTGTCGCTGGGTCTGGTGGGTCTGTGGTCTGCCGCCGCCCTTCGCCGGGAATGACGCCCGGGGCCACACCGGCCCCGGACAGATCGCACCGGATCAGCCGAACATATCGGCGGTGATCCCGGCATACCAGCCGATGCTTTCCTCATAGGTCTGCTTGCGCAGCGCCGCATCCTCGCCGGTCTGGCTGATGAAGCTCGACACGCTCGAGATCTTTTCATCCGTCGCCTCGTAGGACGCGCCCACCTTGACACCATCGTCGGTGTCGATCAGCGACCAGCAGGTGTTCGAGAACCGCGCCGGGAACACGTTCGATCCCAGCAACTCGCCCCGGATCGCCATCGAGGCCACCTTGGCCTGGCTGTTGGCCGAAAAACCCGATTTCGGCATGTCGCCCTGATTGGTGGAATCGCCCAGAACATGAATGTCCGGATCAAGCCGGCTGACCATCGTGTGGCCCGACACCGGCGCCCAGTTGTCCTCGGTCACGCCCGCCATGTCGCAGATGCGCCCCGCCTTCTGCGCCGGGATCACGTTGCAGACATCGACATTCTCGACCACCCCGTCGATCGTGACGGTCATCTCGTCGGCATTGACCTCGACCTTGTCACCGCCGAAATCCGGGCCGATGCGCTCGATCATCCCGGAATAGTGCCGGTTCCAGCCCTCTTCGAACAGAGCCTGCTTGCTGAACTTCTCTTTCGGGTCCACCAGCAGGATCTTGGCCGTCGGATTGGTCTCTTTCAGCAGATGCGCGACCATGCTGATCCGCTCATACGGGCCCGGCGGGCAGCGATATGGATTGGGCGGGGCCACCATGGCAAAGCGTCCGCCCTCGGGCATCGCCTGGATCTGCGCCTTGAGCAGCTCGGTCTGGCTGCCGCCCTTGTAGGCATGGGGCATCTTGTTCCAGGCCGATGTATCCCAGCCCGGCACTGCGTCGTCCACGAAATCGATCCCGGGGCTCAGGATCAGCTTGTCATAGGGCAGCACGGCGCCCCCGGCCAGCGACACGGTCCGCGCCTCGCTGTCCACATCCACGGCCCAGTCATGCACCACGTTGATCCCGTAGTCCGACGCCAGCGTGCCATAGCTGTGCGCCAGCGAGCTGATCTCGCGGAACCCGCCGATGTAGAGGTTCGAGAAAAAGCAGGTGTAGTAGGACCGGCTGGGTTCAATCAGCGTCACGTCGATCTCGCCGTTGCTGTCCTTGGCCAGATAGCGCGCGGCGGTTGCCCCGCCTGCGCCGCCACCGATCACCAAGACCTGCGGCCGCCCGCTGGTCGACGCCAGCACCATCGGTGCCTGCAAGACCGCCGCAGCCGCGGCACCGGTGCCGATAAAGGCTCTTCTGTTCAGTTTCATGTCTTCCTCCCTTGCGCGCGCGGCCCTTTACAGCCCCGCAAAATATGCAGCCAAGGCCGCAATCTCTTCGTCCGTAAGCCGCCCGGCGTAGCTTTGCATCACCGCGTGGGGCCGGATCTGTTGCTTGTAGGCATGCATGGCGACCACGAAATCCTCTTCGGGCCAGCCGGTGACCGACGGGATGCCCTGATTGCTGCCGTCGCGCTGATGGCAGGTGGTGCATTCGCTGGCCAGATACTCACCATATTCGGGATCGCCCACGATCGTCAGAATCTCGGGCGGCAACGCGACCTCGCGCGCGATGGCTGTGGGCTGGGCCTCGGGGATGTTCTGTGGGCTGTCAGAGAACTGGCGCAGATACGCCAGCACATCGGCGCGATCCTGCGGGTCTGACAATCCGGCAAAGTTCATCCGCGTGCCCGACACCAAGCTCTTGGGATTTTCCAGATAGGCATGCAGCTTGTCCAGAGACCAGACCAGCCCGTCATTGCCGGCGCGCAACAGCCCTTTGGAGTATCGCGCATAGCCATCGACAGTGCCCGCCTTGCGCCCGAAAATCCCGTTCAGATGCGGGCCGATGCGATGCTGCGCCCCCTGCCCGACCTGATGACACGCGGCACACTGGCGATACAGCGTTTCACCACGATCCGCGTCACCGATCGCTTCCGCCGCAGCCGATGTTGACAGAACGCAAAGGGCCGCAACCCATCCACACAAGACCCGCATCGCGCCTGATCCCATGGCTTCTCCTCCCAAGTCTTCTGACCCTCTTGCGGGGTCCGATTGCCCTTATGGTGCGGGCAGCCCCCTTTTGGATCAATAGTTTATTTGTTTCATGCAAAGAAAAGGCGCGCGCCTCACATGGAGGCACGCGCACGAAGTGCTACCACTTGAAATCAAGCTGCCGAGGCAAACCTGCCCCCGGCATATCAGGGATAGGTTTTCAGATACTCGATCACCGCAGCGATTTCTTCATCCTTTCGCAGACCGGCAAAGGACATCTTTGTGCCCTTCATGAAGCCACGCGGATCGGCCAGGAACGCGCTCAGGTTTTCTTCGTCCCAGACCATGCCGTTGTCGCGCATGTCTTCGATGGTCTTGCCATAGCGGAAATCCTCGACATGTGCGAACTGTGCCCCGACAACACCATTCAGCAACGGGCCGGTCCGGTTCTTTGCATCATCACCCACCTGGTGACAGGCCGAGCATTTCCGGAAGACCTTTTCGCCCTCTTCAGCCAGTGCCGTGTCGATCGACGCAGATGCGGGCTCGGCCTCCGCCTCGGGCTCCGCTTCGGCGGGCGTAGCCGCTGCCACCTGCGTGGTCTCTTCATCGGTGGCCGGTTCAACGGCAGATTCTTCCACCGCGGCCTCGTCAACCGGCGTCACGCCCAAATCCGTCGCGCGCAACATGATCTCGACGCTGTCCTTGCAGTTTTCCATGCATGGCTCAGCAGTCCAGAAATGCGCTTCGCTTTCCTCGCGGTCATCCAGGATGAAGCCGTCGGCGTTTGGCATCTCGACTTCAAGGAAGTTCTCATTCGACAGGACGAAATCATCGTCCACCAGGTAGTTGGAATAGAGGATATATGCGGTGATCGCGTATACCTCGTCCGGGGTCAGCGTCTGCGCCGCGCCATAGGGCATCGAGCGGTTGACGTAATCCCAGACGGTGGACAGATAGGGCCAGTACGATCCCACGGTCTTGAGCGGATCGTCGTGATCCAACGTGCCGTCACCGCCCGCCAGCTTTGGCCAGTTTCCAAGACCTTCTGCAAAATCGCCGTGGCAGGAGGCGCAATAATCGACGAACACCTCTTCGCCGTTAAGCACGTCGCCCGAGCCTTCGGGCAGACCCGTGCCGTCGGGCGCCACGTCAAGATCCCAGGCTGCGACCTCTTCCGGCAAAGCCGGGCGACCGATGCCGAACTTGCCATCCGCCGCCGCATTGCTGGCCTGCGCCGACGCGATCAGCCTGAAATCAAAGTCGGCTTCGGCGTTCATGCGCGGAGCCGCATCAGGCATCGGGGCGATGTTGCGGTCGGCAAAGTTGTAGGCCGTGGTCAGCATCGCCGCCAATCCGACGCCCACGCCGACATACAGTTTAAGAGACTTCGACATTTTCGGCCTCCCCGTTCGGGTTTACATGCCAGGTCTGGATGCAGTTGTTGTGATAGATAGAATTCAGGCCACGCACTTCGCGCAACTGCGCCTTGGTCGGCTGCACGTATCCGGTTTCATCGCGTGCCCGCGATTGCAGCAGCATGTCTTCGCCGTTCCATTCGGTGTCGAAATAGAACCGGGTCAGGGCCATTTTCGTCCCCGGTGCGGCCAGCCGCGCGGGCTGCCAGGTGACGCCGCCGTCCATCGAGACATCGACACCGGTAATGGCCCCACGCCCCGACCAGGCCATCCCCGTGATGACAAGCGGGCCGTGCCCATGCTTGATCGGTGCCTGCGGGCTGGGGCTGGTGATCACCGATTTGGCGTCCATCACCCAAGTCCATTTGCGGCTTGTGCCGTCCGCCAGCGTGTCGGTGTATTTGCTGGTCTCTTCGCGGCTTTCGATCGCCTGAGTGGTCACCTCGACGCGGCGCAGCCACTTGACCCACATGTTGCCTTCCCAGCCGGGCACGACCAGTCGCACAGGATAGCCATGCTCCTTGCGCAGCGCCTCGCCGTTCGCCTTGAAGGCCACCAGAACGTCGTCCAGCGCCTTTTCCAGCGGAATCGAGCGGCCGTTCGATGACGCATCCGCGCCTTCGACATAGACCCACTTGCCCTCGGTCTGCACGCCAGCCTCGGCCAACAGGGTGCGCAGCGGCACGCCGGTGTATTCCATGTTGTGGATCATGCCATGGGTGTACTGTGCGCCGTTCAGCTGCGCGCCCGCCCACTCCATGCCGGTGTTCGCCGCACATTCACAGAAATACACATGCTGCTCACGCGGGAAACGCTCAAGATCCTCGTAGGTGAACACCAAAGGCGTATCCACCAGACCGTTGATCATCAGGCGATAATCCTGCTTGCGCAGTTCGATCGCGCCCGAATGGTGGCGTTCGAACGCGCAGCCCTGCGGCGTGATCGTGCCATCCAGCGCGTGGATCGGCGTAAAGTTGATCGAGCTGATGGTATCGGCCGTCAGCCATTCCACGTTGCGGCGGATCACGTCGCTTTCGAATTCGATCGGCATCCCGTAGGGCGTTGCATCCACGGCATCGCCCCAGCCGCTGGCCCAGGGCTGCACCTCGGTGATCAGCGGATCGGGATCGGCCGCGCGTGCCGCGCTGGCCCCAAGCACGGCACCGCCCGCCGCAAGCGACCCTCTCAGAAAGGCACGCCGCGAGGGCGCTTTGCCTTTGAAGCTGGCTGTCATGGTTTTCTGGCCTCCTCTCGGATATTGCATGCGGCACGCCCTGCGGCCGCGTCGTTGGATACCGGCGCAGGCGTCAGACGCCTGTCACCTTGACGCTTGTGTTGGGTGCGACCGTGACCGTGCCCTGCTTGCGGATATGGTTTTCAACCACGTCCCAGATCTGCGGGCCTTCGGTGCCTTCGTTGACGCTGGCCCAGCCTGCCACGACATAGGTTTTCGCCGGATCAATCGCTTCGCCGGTCTTAAGCAGGGTCAGATCGCTGATCCGCTCGCCCTGTGGCTTGGAGATGTCGATGGAATAGCCCATCCCGCCGATCCGGACCATGTCGCCACCCTGCTGGTAATAGGGGTCGGGGTTGAACAGGTTGTCGCCCACGTCCTCAAGGATCACCTTGAGGAATTCGCCGGTCATTTCAGACCTGTAGGCCTTGCCATAGGTCATCGTGGTGACATTCCAGATATCTTCGCGAGTGATGTCCTGCCCCGGCAGGATCGACGGGCCCCAGCGCACGCCGGGCGACATCGCGATGTCGGCCTCGCGTTCCGAGAGCAGTGCATCGCAGATCAGGTCATCCCATGATCCGTTGAAATTGCCGCGGCGATACAACAGGCTGTCGGTCTTGCCGATCACCTCGGTCAACTGGTCCAGATAGGGCGCACGCTGTTCGTCGATCACGGCGGCAACCTCGGCATCGGGTTCGATCACGTCGCTGAAGATCGGGATCAGCTTGTGCCGAAAGCCCATCATCCGGCCGTCGCGCACGTCCAGATCCACGCGGCTGACGAATTTGCCGTTCGACCCCGATGCGACGATGATCGTTTCCCCCACCAGCACAGGTTCGGGCAGCGCATCATGGGTGTGGCCTGACAGGATCACGTCGATGCCGGTCACGCGGCCGGCCATCTTCTTGTCGACGTCGAAACCGTTGTGCGACAGCACGACCACCAGCTCGGCGCCCTGCCCGCGCACCTCATCGACCATCTCCTGCATCCGCTCGTCGCGGATGCCGAAACTGTATTCGGGGAACATCCAGCCGGGGTTCGCGATGGGCATATAGGGGAACGCCTGGCCGATGACCGCGATCTTGACGCCACCACGCTCGAAGAACTGGTAATCCTTGAAGTCTTCCGACGGCTCGTTCCACTCGGCGTCGAAAATGTTCTGCCCCATGGCGGCAAAGGGCAGGCCCTCGACAATTTCGCGCACGCGGTCGCTGCCCAGCGTGAATTCCCAGTGGAATGTCATCGCATCCGGCTTGAGCGCGTTCATCACATTGACCATGTCCTGACCCTGCGTGTGATAGCAGGTGTAAGAGCCATGCCAGGTGTCGCCACCGTCCAGCAACAGGGCATCGGGCCGCTCGGCGCGGATGGCGTTGATCACGGTGGCCACGCGGTCCAGCCCGCCGACCTTGCCGTATTCCCGCGCCAGGGCCGAGAAATCGTTGTAGGTCAACGCGTAGTGGCTGGGGCTGCCGTCATCGATACCGTACAGCTTGCGGAAATCCGCGCCGGTCACATGAGGCACGTCGCCTTTGTTCGGCCCCACGCCGATATTCATCTCGGGCTCGCGGAAATAGATGGGCTTCATTTGTGCATGAATGTCGGTGACGTGGATCAACGAGACATTGCCAAAAGTGTCGAACTGCAAAAGCTGATCCTGCGTCAGGCTTTGCTGCGCGGCCAGACGGCCCCAGTTGCCAAAGCCCGAGGCGCCAACCAGCGCCGAGGCGGCCATCGAGACCTGAAGGAAATCGCGGCGGGAGATCATGGGTCTTGTCTCTTTTCTTCACTGTCACGGTCGGCATGCACGACACATGCGCATATGTGAATGGATTTTTAACGATGAACCCCGCGCCGGGCCAGCCGACGCAGGGTTCAATCTCTTAGTTGCGCACCGACGGGCCTTCGACCGACAGGCCGTTGCCGCGCGACGCAACATACAGTTCCAGCGCCACGAACTCGGGGCTGCCCGGATCGAAGGTTTCTGCCCGCGTGTCGCGGATGCAGCCCTTGAAACGGCCATGCGCGGTGTTCAGCTTGGCGTTCTTCAAACGGTATGTCGGGAACCCGTTGATCTGCCCCTGGCTCAGGTGATCGGCGCGGATCATGTTGCCATAGTTTTCTTCGTGGCAGTTCGCGCAGCTCAACTCAAGCTGGCCAAAGCGGGTGTAATAGATTTCCTTGCCCTGCTCCCAGGCTTCCTGCACCGGGCCGTCGATGGCCACGTTTACCGGCATCCCCCGCGATTGAGCGGAAATCAGGGCTTCCATCGCCGCCATCGGGGCGCTGTCGTACTTGTAGGCGTCTGCACCCATGTTCTCGGTGCGGCATGCGTTGATCTGCATGGCAAGTGTCCGCACTTCGCCCGCGTCTTGGTTCCACTTCGGATAGGTGGCGCGCACGCCAACCATGCTGTCCTCGGCGCTGTCATGGCATGAGGCGCAGGAATTGCCTTCGCTGCCTTCGGCTGTTTCCCAGGTTGTCATCGCAGCCTCGACCGCCAGCATGGCCGGGTTGTCGAAATCGTCCATCTGCATGGCCTGGGTGTCATCGTTGCGGAAATGCCAGCCGGAAATGATCTCGGTCAGCATGCTGTCTTCCAGATGTGCGGGCAGCGGAGCCTTGGTGACCATCTCGATCTCTTCGTTGATGATCAGCGTGTCATCATCCGGGTCAGCAAGGGTCATTGCCGGTGCCGCGGCCATCAACGCCGCGATGGCCGTCAGTGCCTTGAATTTCATGTAATGTCCTCCCGTTTGGCGCGCCCTGCCCCGGGACCGACCCGGGGACAGGAGACGTTATTCTTATTGTTGGCCTTGTCAGCCGACCTCGACCGACTTCGTATCTTCGTAGATCGAGCCGTCATCGTCGTACCAGGTGAACTGGAGGTCGCCGGACTCGGGGATCGTCACATCGAATTCGACGTAAGGGTTGGTCGAAATCGCAGGCTCCATCGTCATATCAAGGGCCATCGTGCCATTGAATTCGCAGGTGAAGCGGTTGATGATCGACCGCGGGATGGTGTTGCCATCGCTGTCCTTGCGCTGACCCGACTCCATGGTGTGGCTGATTAGGGTCTTGATGGTAACCACCTCGCCAGCGGATGCGCTTTTGGGGGCTTTTACGCGTGGTTTGACATTGTCTGCCATGGTCTTGTCTCCTTGAAATCCGGGATCAGCCGCCGCAGCCGCCGATGGTCACTTTCACTTCCTTGGTGGCCTTGGCAAAGCTGCCATCGGCCATCTTGGCGATGGCCACGACATCCTGCGTGCCGGCCAGGCGAATGCGGGTCGATGCCATGGTGCTGCCTGCCAACTCGCCAAAGTTGAAGGTCGCCACACCCGGTGTCGGGTTGCCCATGGCCAACAGCATGATGGCGGTCGCTCCTTCGGCCGACACGCCGATCGGAACGGTGTTGCCGTTCTCGGCGATTTCCGGCGCGTCCAGGTTCACACCGCCTTCGGCAACATCCGCGCCACCGGTAAAGTCGGCGATTGCATCCTCACCGGCCGCGTTTGCGCGGAATGGCAGGACGGTCAGGGCAACAGCACCAGCAGCCAGGGCCAGCGTATCGCGACGTGTAAGTTCCATTTCAATACTCCTCAGTTTGATCCTTGGCGCTCTGTCAATCGTACTTCAGCGTGGACAGGAACGCGACAACATCCTCGATCTGCTCGGCGGTCAGAAGCGGACCGAAATCATCGGTGGCGGCTTTGCCTGTATAGGCGTTGCCGGGACGGACAAAGCCATCGACCTTGTAGTACGCAGGCATCATCGTGCCGTCGAAGGTGGCCTTGGCATTCACCAAAAGCCCGCGCAGCTCTGCCTCGCTCCAGCGATCGGCCGCCCCGTCAAGAGCGGGCCCGACATTGCCCTGGAACGGTGCATAATCCAGCGCGCTGACCTGATGGCAAGCAACACAGTTGCCAAGACCACGGCTGGTCATGACCTTTTCCCCTTCAGCCGCATTTCCCGGCTTCCCGGTCAGCGAGGCCTCGACCTCTCCGTATTCGCCCATCTTTACATCGCCAGGCGCGACGACATCGGCGGCAGCGGCGCCTGCCAGCAGCGTTGCCGCCAGCGTCAGTGTTGAAAATCTCATGGTTCCTCCCGTGACTTCAGCTCTTGTGATCGAGTTGGTTGTGTATACCGTAGTTCACCAACCGCCAATTTTGCAACATCAAATTCACGATTGCGAATTATTGATTGCAAAACATCTTGTTCAATTGTTACCTTCCTGCTGGCGTTCCTGAATTTTTCTTGCGTGGTAGCGTTGAAAATCCTCGCCGTTATCAAGCGCGTAACGCTTTTCGTTCACCCAGACAAACATGTCATAGGTTGTCTGCGCACCGAAGGCACCGGGCATCACCGCCACCGCCGCGTCCTGGGCACTTGCGCCATCCTCGACCTCTTCGGGCAGGAAAATCACCGTGGGTGTGAACAAGACGCCCCATTTGCGCGCCGCTGCCTTTTCGCTCAGCGCCTGACCGTCCAGATCGGTCATTTCGGTGTCGCCATGCAGGTTGATCTGCACGACAAAGAAATGCTCGTCGACATACCCTGCGATCTCTTCGCGCGGGTACACCTCTTCATGCATCTTCTTGCAGTAGATGCAGCCGCGCTGTTCGACCATGAGAACAAGCCGCTTGCCCATCGCGTTCGCCTCGGCCAGATCCTCTTGCAGATCCTTGAAGGTGTCGCGCATCCACGGCTGCTTGTGCAGCCCGTCATCCCCGATCTCCGCAAACGCGGGCGGCACTGCGACCATCACGGCCCACAGCGCCAGAATCACGCGTCCCATCATTCCTGTCATCACCCGTCTCATGCCATCCTCCCTGACATTTCCCCGAATCGCCGGACTCAGCCGAGCCGCGAAAACACAGGGAAGGTTTCGATCATCCAGAATGCGATCTCGTTGATGGTGCCCGTCGCGATCAGCACCGCGAACACGATCAGCATCGCGCCCAGAACCTTTTCCACATAGGGTTGGTACTTGCGATTGCGCTGGATCCAGTTCAGGAACGGGCGCGAAAAGATCGCCGCCACCACGAACGGCGCGGTCATCCCCACGCCAAACAGCGCCAGCAGCAACCCGCCGCGCCAGACCTCGCCCATGCCGCTGGCGATCATCAGGATCGTCGCCAGCACCGGCCCCACGCAGGCCGACCAGCCAAAGCCGAATGCCAGACCCATCACATAGGCCCCCAGAACCGAGCTTGGGTCCATCCTGGATTCCATGCGCGCCTCGCGGTACAGGATGCCGATGCGGATCACGCCCAGAAAATGCAGCCCAAAGACGAATATCAGTGCTGCCGCCGCATAGCGCAGCACATCGAACCAGTCGCGAAACACCTGCCCCAGGGCGGTTGCCCCCATGCCCATCAACATGAAGATGCTGGTCACCCCCAGCGCAAAGAACACCGCCGAGATGAACAGCCGCCGCTGCGCGCCGGGCGCGACCTGACCCTCGCCGCGCAATTCGGTCATCGACAGGCCCGCCATGTAGCTCAGGTAGAAGGGAACCATCGGCAGTATGCAGGGGGTAAAGAACGCCAGCAATCCGGCAAGCGCGGCACCAGCAAAGGTCACGTCCATGTGGCAATCCGCTCCGTTGTGGAATTCACATATTCAGATTAGGTTGTGTATACCATTGTCGTCAATCGGATGTTTCATGGCCGTCGCCAAGTCTTTCCTGTTCGCGCTGGCCCTTGCGCTGGCCGCACCCGCCGCTGCGGCCCTTGAACTGATCATGGTTGATCGGCAGGGGTGCCCGTATTGTGAGGCGTGGAAAGAAGACATCGGCCCGGCCTATCCGATGACCGAGATGGGCCAGTTCGCCCCTCTGCGCATCGTCGATATCAAGGATGCTCCACCGCAGGGTGTGACATTCGACAGCCGTGTGCTTTTCACACCCACTTTCGTGCTGATCGAAGACGGGGCCGAACTTGGACGGATCGAGGGACACCCGGGCGATGACTTCTTCTGGGGTCTGCTGTTTCGCCTGCTGTCGGACAGGGCCGGATATGACGGCGCAAGCTGATGCCCCTGCCCTGACGGGACAAAACGATGGAATCGCCAAACACACCAGGGCGGCAAGGGAAAGGTCATGACAGTGACATTACCTGTGTTTGACAAGGGCATGTCCGAGTCCGAGATGGACCGGATGGTCACAAACGCCACCACGGCGTCGAATTTTCTCAAGGCCGTCAGCCACGAAGGCCGGCTGCTGATCCTGTGCCATCTCGTCTCGGGCGAAAAATCGGTCACCGAACTCGAAGATCTGCTGTCCGCGCGCCAGGCGGCGGTCAGCCAGCAATTGTCACGCCTTCGGCTTGAAGGTCTGGTGATCCCCCGCCGCGAAGGCAAGACGATCTTTTACCGCTTGGCAGATGATCGACCCAAGCGCATGCTGGAACTGGTCTACGAGCTTTTCTGCGACTGACACCGGGACCGACCAACGAGTCACCGATAGCGCAGCAGGGCCCGGAATGGGAGGAGAACAATGTTTGACTGGATCACCGATGAGGCGCTGGTCGCGCTGATCGGCATGGGCGGCGGCATCCTGCTGGGGCTTGCCGCGCGACTGGGGCGATTCTGCACCATGGGCGCGATCGAGGACATGCTCTACGGCGGATCGGACCTGCGGATGCGCATGTGGGTGCTGGCCATCGGGGTCTCGATCCTGGGGACTTTCGGCCTTGCCGCCCTTGGCGCGCTGGAACTGGAAACTTCGTTTTACCTGTCGATCCGGTGGATGCCGGTGGCCGCGATCCTGGGCGGGCTGATGTTTGGCTATGGCATGGCGTTGGCTGGCAACTGCGGATACGGTGCGATCGCCCGCGCCGGCGGCGGCGATTTCCGCGCCTTCGTGATCGTGGTGATCATGGGCGTCTCGGCCTATCTGGTGCTGGCGGGGCCGCTGGCCCTGTTGCGCGCGTCGGTCTTCCCGCAAGAGGATGTGGTCAACGAGATCCCGCCGGGGCTTGCGCATCTGCTGGGCAATGCAACCGGCCTTTCCGTGCCGCTGATCGGGTTGACGATCGGTGCGCTGATCACGCTGGGCGCGCTGGCCTCGCGCCGCTTTCTGGAAGAACCTTCCGCGATCTTCTGGTCGGTGGTGGTGGCCTTGGCCGTGGTCAGCGGCTGGGCAGGCAGCTACTGGGTCAGCGCCAACGGCTTCACCGCCCTGCCTGTCGTGTCACACAGCTTTTCCGCCCCCGTGGGCGAGACTCTGCTTTACGCGATGACCGGCTCGGCCCGTGCGCCGTCCTTTGCCGTGGGATCGGTCGCTGGCGTGGCCATCGGGGCCTTCATCGGATCGTTGATCAAGGGTCATTTCCGCTGGGAAGCCTGCGACGACCCCCGCGAATTGCGCCGACAGATCATCGGCGCGGCACTGATGGGCGCGGGCGCGGTGATCGCCCTTGGCTGCACCATCGGTCAGGGCCTGTCGGCCTTTTCGATGCTGGCATTCTCTGCACCGCTTGTGTTCGCCTCGATCATCGCTGGCGCGGCCCTTGGCCTGCGCCAGTTGATCATCGGTTTCCAGCCGGCCGAGTAATCAAGGACATCGCAAGGCGAGATCCACAAAAAAGGGCGGCACCAGCCGCCCTTTGTCGTGATGACCTCTTGTGAGATCACATCTTCATCTGGGTGTATTTTTTCAACTCCATGCGCGCGATCTGGCGACGGTGCACCGCATCCGGCCCGTCTGCCAGCCGCAAGGTCCGCACCTGCGTCCATTTATGCGCCAGCGGCGTATCCTGGCTGATCCCTTCGCCGCCATGCATCTGCACGGCCTCGTCGATCACCTTCAACGCCATGCGCGGTGCCACGGTCTTGATCATCGAAATCCACGGCGCGGCCGCCCGTGCATCACCCTGATCCATGTACCACGCCGCCTTGAGGCACAGCAGGCGGGCCTGCTCGATCTCCATCCGGCATTCCGCGATGATGTCAAAGTTGGCGCCAAGCTGTGCCAGAGGCTTGCCAAAGGCTTCGCGCTCAAGCGAGCGGCGGCACATCAGTTCCAGCGCCGATTCCGCCTGCCCGATCGCGCGCATGCAGTGGTGGATGCGCCCCGGTCCAAGACGCCCCTGCGAGATTTCAAAGCCGCGCCCTTCGCCCAGCAGCAGGTTTTCCGCCGGAACCCGCACGTCGGTGAACCGCATGTGCATGTGCCCATGCGGCGCGTCGTCATGGCCATAGACCTCCATCGCGCGCAGCTTTTCGATACCGGGCGTGTCAGCAGGCACCACGATCATCGAATGGCGCTGGTGCTTGGGCGCGTCCTCGCCCCCGGTCTTGGCCATCACGATATAGACCTTGCAGCGCGGATCGCCCGCCCCGCTGGCCCACCATTTCTCGCCGTTCAGCACATAGTCGTCGCCGTCGCGAACGCAGGACATCGAGATGTTGGTGGCATCCGAACTGGCCACATCCGGTTCCGTCATCAGGTAGGCCGAGCGGATTTCACCGGCCAGCAACGGCTTGAGCCACTGTTCCTTCATCGCCTCGGTGCCATACCGTTCGAACACTTCCATGTTGCCGGTGTCGGGGGCCGAACAATTGAACACCTCGGCACCCAAAGGCACGCGGCCCATTTCCTCGGCGAACTGGGCGTATTCCACCGTGCTCAGGCCAAAGCCCTTGTCGCTGTCGGTCAGCCAGAAGTTCCACAGCCCGTCGGCCTTGGCCTTGGCCTTGAGCCCTTCCAGAATCTCGGTCTGGCGCTCGGTGAAGGCCCAGCGGTCGCCTGTCGCGACCTCTTTTTCGTATTCATCGACCATCGGCGCGATCTCGTTGCGCACCATGTCCGCCACCCGCGCCAACAGCTTGCGATTCTCCTCGCGCATGCCGAAATTCATGTCCATCGTCCGCTCCTCCTCAGACCAGTTCCAATATGCGAAATACTATTTCGCAACCATATCAGCACGTCACGTCAAGGATGAAAAGCACCAAGCCGCACGACGGGGCGTCACACGGCCATCAGACCTGGATGAAAGGGAATAATGGTGCGGCCGGCGAGACTCGAACTCGCACGAGTGTTACCTCACAGCGACCTCAACGCTGCGCGTCTACCAATTCCGCCACGGCCGCAGACCTTGACTTGGTCAACGGGCGTATAGACGAGGCTTGCCGCGATGTGAAGGGCCAAAAACAGCCCCCCGCCCGGATTTTCCCCGGGCGTCAGGTGCGGCCCATCAGCATGCGGATATGGTCGGGCCGCCGCATCCCCCAGACCAGCGCCAGCAGGCACGCAGCGGCGGCCGTGGCGACAAACCCCGCCATCGGCCCGGCGGGAAACAGGATCGCGTTCATGATCCGGCCCGGCAGCAGGGTGAACAGCCCCGGGATGCCCATGCCAAAGACATACAGCGACAGCATCGTGCTGCGATGGTCCGCCACTCGACCAGCGCGGACATGCGCCACCCCGGCCCACAATCCAACCAGCGTGGCAATGGACAGCGCATGGATCGGGCTGAAGGGACCGATCAGGCGGATGGTGTAGATGAACAGCGAACTCAGGGCGGTGGCCGCCATGGCCGCCACCCACACCCGGCCCACGACCCGGTGCACCAGATCGCGCCGGCGCCGCAGCATGGCCACAGGCCCCAGACCAAGCGCGAGCAGCGCAGCCACGATATGAAGCTGAACGATCAAAGGCGCGTCGAAGAAGGGTGCGAGGGTCATGGCGTTTTCCTTTCCTTTTGCTATACCCGGATGCAGTGACAGCAGGCATGGCAGCCGCCCCGCCGCCGCTCAAACCCGACTACGCCGAAAGACGGAGGATGTTCGTGAAATCCGGGGCACTGCAATTCGCGCTTCGTGAAACACGGGCGATCCTGACCCGCCGCATGGTGCTGGGCGGGTTGGCCGTGGCCATCGTGATTCTGACCCTCTCGGCCCCGTTCGGAACGGATGACACCCTGGCCCCGGCCCCGCGCGCGGCCTATTGGGCCACGGTGGTGGTGCTGACCTACACCGCGGGCGTTCTGGTGAACCGGCTCTTTGCCGGCAATGGCTGGGGCGAGGGGGCTTGGCGGATCGTGTCTGTCCTTGTGACCGCTCTGGTGGCCACCGTGATCGTGCTGGCGCTGAACTATGTCACCTTCGACCGCACGCCACTGGGGATGCATGCAGGCTGGTTCCTGACAGTCGAGATTCTGGTCGTGGCGGTGCTGGTCTCGGCGGGGCTGTATGTCTGGACCAGACCGGCCCCCGACACCGGGGAAACATCGCCCCGTCCCCCTGCCCTGCTCGACCGGCTGCCGCTGGACAGGCGCGGGCCATTGGTGGCGATCTCGGTGCAGGATCACTATGTGCAGGTGATCACGACGCGCGGGCAGGACCTGGTGCTGATGCGGTTGGGCGATGCGATACGCGAAACCGGCGATGTGCCGGGCTTGCAGGTGCACCGCTCGCACTGGGTGGCGCTGGATCAGGTCCGCGCGGCCAGACGCACGGGCGAGCGTGCGGTGCTGACCATGACCGGCGGGCAAGAGATCCCCGTCAGCCGCACCTACCTGCCCGCGATCAAGGACGCCGGGCTGCTGCCCAAAGGTAAGGATACCCCATGACCACTCCGCAGATCCGTGTCGATATCGTGTCCGATGTCATGTGCCCCTGGTGCATCATCGGCTACCTTGAGCTTGAGCAGGCCTCCCGCCAGACCGGCATCGGGCTGGGGGTGCGCTGGCATCCGTTCGAGTTGAACCCCGACATGCCGCCCGAGGGCGAGGACATGACCGGTCACATCACCCGCAAATATGGCATCACGAATGAGCAAAGCGCGCAGAACCGCGCGGCATTGCAGGATCGCGGTGCCGCGCTCGGGTTCACCTTTGCCTTCGGGCCCGGGATGCGGATGCGCAACTCGTTCCGCGCGCATCAGCTGATCGACTGGGCCGAGGGCCACGGCGCGCAGCACGCGGTCAAGCTGGCGCTGCTGACGGCGCATTTCACCGACAACCGCAATGTCGACGACCCGGAGGTGCTGGCCGCGATCGCCGCCGAAACCGGTCTGGATGCCGAGGCCGCCCGCGCGGCCATTGACAGCGAAAGCCATGCCGATCCGGTGCGCCGCAGCCAAGCGTTCTGGCATCAGCAGGGCGTGACGGGCGTGCCCGCGATGGTGTTTGATCAGAAATACCTGTTCACCGGGGCGCAGGGTGTGGCGCAATACGCGCAGATCCTGCAACAACTGGCCACGCAGACGGAACAGGCGCATGGTTGAATGGATCATCTCGGACGGGCTGACCGATTACGACCACGCCTGCCAGGTGATGGAGGACCGCGCCGCCGCCATCGCCAGCGGTGACGCCCCCGAGGCGATCTGGCTGCTGGAGCATCCGCCGCTCTACACCGCCGGCACCAGCGCCCGACCTGCCGACCTGGTCGATCCCGGCCGGTTTCCAGTTCACCCCAGCAAGCGCGGCGGGCAGTATACCTATCACGGGCCGGGGCAGCGCGTGGTGTATGTGATGCTGAACGTCGGCCAGCGCGGGCACGATGTGCGCAGTTTTGTCCAGCAGCTCGAGGCCTGGGTGATCGCCACCCTGTCCGAGTTCAACGTCACCGGCGAAATCCGCGAAGGGCGCGTGGGCGTCTGGGTGCCGCGCCCGGACAAGCCGCTGACGGCGGCGGGCACCGTGGCCGAGGACAAGATCGCCGCCATCGGCATCCGACTGCGCAAATGGATCAGCTTTCATGGCATCTCGATCAACGTCGACCCGGACCTGACACATTTTTCCGGCATCGTCCCCTGTGGCATCACCGATCACGGGGTGACGAGCCTTGTCGACCTCGGCCTTCCGGTCACCATGGCCGATGTCGACCTTGCCCTGCAGCGCGGCTTCGGGCAGGTGTTCGGTGAGGCACCCGCGGATGGGCGAATTGCCGCGCGGGGATGACCGCCCGAAAAATGCCATTGCACACCGACCCATACACGTTATTCTACAGCAATCTATGTCCAGCCATCGGAGAATATGATGAACAAGTTTCTGACAGCCGCAGCCCTCGTGGCCCTTGCCGCTCCGGCCTTCGCCGAAGGCGATGCCGCGAAGGGTGAAAAGGAATTCAACAAGTGCAAGGCCTGCCACATGATCGTGGCGGATGACGGCACCGAGATCGTGAAGGGCGGCCGCACAGGCCCCAACCTCTACGGCATCATCGGTCGCGTGGCCGGCTCGGTCGAGGATTTCCGCTATGGCAAGGGCCTTGAAGCCGCAGCCGAAGCCGGCTTCGAATGGACCGAGGAAGCCATGGTGGAATACGTGGTCGACCCCAAGGCATGGCTGGACGCACAGGGCTATCCCGACCAGTCCAAGATGACCTTCAAGCTGCGCAAGGGCGGCGAGGACGTGGCGGCCTATCTGGCGTCGCTGACACCTGCCGACAGCTGACCGCTGCACTAACATTCCTGAAAAGCCGCCGGCGCCACCCGCCCGGCGGCTTTTTTAATGCAATTGCAATGATTTGACGGGCATCCTGCGACCATCGGGCCAAGCCGGGGTGCGACAATTAATGTTGATCCAGATCAACATACGGCATTGCCGCTGCCCCTCAGCCATTCTAAAAAGCGAATGGATAGCCATGCGGCACTCGCCTGCCGCATACCACGGGACACAACAGGAGGCAGACAATGGCAGACGCAGCCATTCATGGCCACGATCATGAAGATCAGCGCGGGTTCTTCACCCGCTGGTTCATGTCGACCAACCACAAGGACATCGGTATTCTGTACCTGATCACCTCGGCTTTTGTCGGTCTGATCTCGGTATTGTTCACCGTCTACATGCGCATGGAGCTGATGGAGCCCGGCGTGCAATACATGTGCCTCGAAGGCGCAAGGTTCATTCCGGACGCCGCGCGCGAATGCACGCCCAACGGACACCTGTGGAACGTGATGATCACCTATCACGGCGTCCTGATGATGTTCTTCGTGGTGATCCCGGCACTGTTCGGCGGCTTTGGCAACTACTTCATGCCGTTGCAGATCGGTGCGCCGGACATGGCGTTCCCGCGCATGAACAACCTGTCCTACTGGATGTTCGTCGCAGGCACGGCGCTTGGCGTCGCCTCGCTTCTGGCACCGGGCGGCAATGACCAGCTGGGCTCGGGCGTCGGTTGGGTGCTTTATCCGCCGCTCTCGACGCTCGAAACCGGGATGTCGCTCGATCTGGCGATCTTTGCGGTCCACGTGTCGGGCGCAAGCTCGATCCTGGGCGCGATCAACATGATCACCACCTTCCTGAACATGCGCGCGCCGGGGATGACCCTGTTCAAGGTACCGCTGTTTGCGTGGTCGATCTTCGTCACCGCATGGCTGATCCTGCTGGCGCTGCCGGTTCTGGCCGGTGCCATCACCATGCTGCTGACAGACCGCAACTTCGGCACGACCTTCTTCGATCCGGCCGGTGGCGGTGACCCTGTGCTGTACCAGCACATCCTGTGGTTCTTTGGCCACCCCGAGGTGTATATCATCATCCTGCCCGGCTTCGGCATCATCAGCCACGTCATCTCGACCTTCTCGCGCAAGCCGATCTTCGGCTACCTGCCGATGGTCTGGGCGATCATCGCGATCGGCGTGCTGGGCTTTGTCGTCTGGGCGCACCACATGTACACCGTGGGCATGTCGCTGACCCAGCAAAGCTACTTCATGCTGGCTACGATGGTGATCGCTGTGCCAACAGGCGTGAAGGTGTTCAGCTGGATCGCCACGATGTGGGGCGGCTCGATCGAGTTCAAGACGCCGATGCTCTGGGCGTTCGGGTTCCTGTTCCTGTTCACCGTTGGCGGCGTGACCGGCGTGGTGCTGTCGCAGGCCGGCGTCGACCGTGCCTATCACGACACCTACTACGTGGTGGCACATTTCCACTACGTGATGAGCCTGGGTGCCGTGTTCGCGATCTTTGCCGGGATTTACTTCTACTTCGGCAAGATGACGGGCCGTCACTATCCCGAATGGGCCGGCAAGCTGCATTTCTGGGCGATGTTCATCGGGGCAAACCTGACGTTCTTCCCGCAGCACTTCCTGGGCCGTCAGGGCATGCCGCGCCGCTACATCGACTACCCCGAGGCGTTCGCGCTGTGGAACTGGTGGTCGTCCGTGGGGGCCTTCATCAGCTTCGCCAGCTTCGTGTTCTTCTTCGGTGTGATCGCCTATTCGCTGCTGCGCGGCCCCAAGGTGACCCAGAACAACTACTGGAACGAATACGCCGACACGCTGGAATGGACCCTGCCCAGCCCGCCGCCCGAGCACACGTTCGAGCAGCTTCCCAAGCGCGAGGACTGGGACAAGAGCCACGCCCACTAAAGGCCATGCTCTGACCCAAGACGAATCGGGGCCCGGACATGCGTTCGGGCCCTTTTCAGTTCAAGCCACCCAGATGCAGGACATCATGCCCTATCGCTGGACCGACACCACCACGACCGAGCGCCAGTTGGAACTGTGGCCGCACCGCTCGCTGCCCCGGCGCGGATTTGCCGCCTTCATCCTTGCGACATTCACCCTGATCACCATCCCGCTCTACCCGCTGCTGGGCACATTCGTGCTGTGGGGGCTGCTGCCATTCCTGCTGATGGCGGTGGGGGCGCTGTGGTGGGCGCTGGAGCGCAGCTATCGTGATGGCGAAATCCTCGAAGTGCTGCGGCTGAGCCCGCAGGACATTAGCCTGACCCGCACCAAGCGCAACACCGCGCCGCAGGAATGGCAGGCCAACAGCTATTGGGTGCGCCCTGAACTGCACCAGACCGGCGGGCCGGTGCCCAATTATGTCACGCTCAAGGGCAATGGCCGCACCGTGGAAATCGGGGCATTCCTGTCCGAGGACGAGCGCCGCGCGCTTTATGGCGAACTGGCCAGCGCGCTGGCACAGGCCCGCGCCGACGGCCCACCGGCGGGCTAAGGCCTTCACACTATCGCGGCGCACCCACCGCCCGGCCTGCCCCCTCGGGCCAGGGCTGCGCGGCCTGCGCCTCGGCCAACCGCTTCAGCGGGCCGGCAATGGCAGGTGGCGGCGGTGAGGCCCGCCGCGTCGCCAGATCGACATGCAGCAGCATATGCTCGCCCGTCGCCAGCAGCCGCGCACCGGATCGCATCTCGTGCCACAGGTGCATCTTCTTGCCCGCCCCCGCCAGAACCCGCGTGTGCACGGTGACCGGTGCCCCCGCGCGCACCTCGTCCAGATGCCGGATATGGGTTTCGGCGGTAAAGAAACTGCCGCCCGACGCGATATAGGCGGCATCGCAGCCCACCATCTTCATCAACCGGTCGGTCGCCTGCCCGAAGGCATCCAGATACCGCGCCTCGGTCATGTGGCCGTTATAGTCGATCCAGTCCAGCGGCACGGTGCGGGTCAGGGTCAGCACCGGCTGGCCCGGATCGGTCAGATCGTCGGCATGGGCCACCAGCCCCGCCGCGTCCTCGCGGGCGGCATCATGGGCATTCTGCACCGCCCCCGCGCCCCAGTCATTCGCCGCCAGCGCCCGCATCATGCCCACCAGGTTGGCATCGCGGATACGCTCCAACTCGCGGATCGTGTGCGCGCCCGACTGCGCGTCAGACTGATCGGCGATGCGCGTGATCAGGTCCTCGGTCAGCTCGGGCACATCCACCAGACGGGTCCAGGGCCAGGCCAGCGCCGGGCCGAACTGCGCCATGAAATGCCGCATCCCCGCCTCGCCGCCCGCGATGCGATAGGTCTCGAACAGGCCCATCTGCGCCCAGCGCAGGCCAAACCCGTATCGGATCGCATCGTCAATCTCTTCGGTCGTGGCGATGCCGTCGCGCACCAGCCACAGCGCCTCGCGCCAGACCGATTCCAGCAGCCGGTCGGCGATATGCGCGTCGATCTCGGCCTTGATATGCAGCGGCCGCATCCCCAGCCCGCGCAGGACATCGCAGGCCCGCGCGATCATGGCCGCGTCATTGGCGGGCGACCCCACTACCTCGACCAGCGGCAGCAGGTAGACCGGGTTGAACGGATGGGCCACAACGATCTGCCCCGCCAGCGCCTGGCCTGCCTGCAATTGAGACGGCTTGAACCCAGATGTGGACGAGCCGACAATCGCCCCCGCCGCCACATGCCCGGCCAATTCGGCATAGACGCGATGCTTCAGATCCAGCCGTTCGGGCACGCTCTCCTGTATCCACGCCGCCCCTACCACGGCCTCGGCCAGGGACTCGCACAGCGTCAGACGTCCCTCGGGCGGCAGCGCCACGTCGCCCAGCCCCGGCAGAGCGCGTCGGGCGTTGTCCAGCACCGCCTCCAGCTTGCGCGCGGCGTCCGGGCCCGGATCGAACACCGCCACGTCCCAGCCGTTCAGCACGAACCGCGCGGCCCAGCCGCCGCCGATCACACCGCCGCCGATGATGGCCGCCTTGCCCGTCATGCCCCCGTCTCCTTCATCAGCCCAAGGTCATAGCCCTGCCAGCCCATGATCTCCCGCGCCGCCGCGATTCGATCTGCACCGCCCCGCGCCGCGCGGTCCATGATCCAGCCCAGCCGCCCACCGGGCTGGCCGATGGCCGAAGTCCGCCCGTCGGCATCCATCCACAGCACCCACAAAACCTGCCCGGCCAGCGCGCCCTGCGTCACCTCGAACCGCCCCGGCCCGACCTGCCGCACCCCGCCCAAGCGCAGGGTATCCCCCGCCACCACCGGCCCCGTCACCGGGGCAACGCGCACCTGCCACGCGCCGTCAGGCTGCGCAGGCGTCACGTTCACCTGGCTG
Organism: Lacimonas salitolerans; assembly: GCF_042677865.1. NCBI lineage: Bacteria > Pseudomonadati > Pseudomonadota > Alphaproteobacteria > Rhodobacterales > Paracoccaceae > Lacimonas > Lacimonas salitolerans. The sequence continues at coordinate 24,078 of NZ_JBHUDD010000057.1, forward strand.
GACATCGGTGCGTTCACATCGCGATAGACCGCATCGCTTGGTTCCGGCGACCGCCCGCAGGCCGTCAGCACAAGCGCCAGACAAACCGCGCCCATCTTCATCTTGCCAGACAAACTCCGGGGGAGTCGCCCCTCGGGCGACGGGGGCAGCGCCCCCATGCGCGGCCAGGCCCTCATGCCACCGGGGCCCGCTTGACCAGCCCCAGCCGCGCGCGCACATCCGCAGGTCCGATCACACGCGCCCCCATGCGCTCGACGATACCGACCGCGCGCTCGACCAGTTGCGCATTGGTGGCCAGAACACCGCGATCCAGCATCAGGTTGTCTTCCAGCCCCACGCGCACATGCCCGCCCGCCAGCACACTGGCCGCGACATAGGCCATCTGGTTGCGCCCCAGCGCGAAGGCCGAAAAGGTCCAGTCGTCCGGCACGTTGTTCACCATCGCCATGAAGGTGTTCAGGTCATCCGGCGCGCCCCAGGGCACCCCCATGCACAGCTGCACCAGCGCGGGCGCGTCGAGCACGCCATCGGCCACCAGTTGCTTGGCATACCACAGATGGCCGGTGTCGAACGCCTCGATCTCGGGTTTCACGCCCAGTTCGGTCATCATCCGTCCCATCGCCTGCAACATGCCCGGCGTGTTTGTCATCACGTAGTCGGCCTCGGCAAAGTTGAGCGTGCCGCAATCCAGCGTGCAGATTTCCGGCAGGCATTCGGCGATATGGGCCACCCGCTCGGTCGCGCCCACCATGTCGGTGGCCGCCTCGTTCAGCGGAAAGGGCGCCTCGGGACCGCCAAAGACGATGTCGCCGCCCATGCCCGCGGTCAGGTTCAGCACCACGTCGGTGTCCGCATCGCGGATGCGCTCCGTCACCTCGCGGTAGAGATCCAGCCGCCGCGACGGCGCGCCCGTGTCGGGGTCGCGCACGTGGCAATGTACCACCGCGGCGCCAGCCTTTGCCGCCGCGATCGCGCTGTCGGCGATCTCTTTCGGGCTGCGCGGCACATGCGGGCTGCGATCCTGCGTGGCCCCCGATCCGGTGACGGCACAGGTGATGAAAACCTCGCGGTTCATGGTCAGGGGCATGGCGGTGTCCTTTGCGGCTGGCGTCGGGGTCAGAAGGGCATGGGATGGGCGCGGTGGGCGGTGTCGATTGCGGCGCGCATCTCGTCAGACAGGGACAGGTCGGCCCCTTGCAGGATGTGATCCAGCTGCGCCAGCGTGGTCGCGCCAAAGATCACCGATGTCATGAAGGGCCGCCGCGCCGCCCAGGCCATCGCCATATGCACCGGGTCCAGCCCATGTTCATGCGCCACATCAAGATAGGCCTGCACCGCCTTGAAAACGCGATCTGTCTTGCGCCCGCCCAGCTCGGGGTTCAGGCTCATGCGCGAGGCATCGGGCGTGGCCCCGCCCTGATACTTGCCGGTCAGCAACCCCGCCGCCAGCGGCGAAAACGCCAGCAGGCCGACGTCCTCGTTGACCGCCACCTCGGCCAGATCGGTATCGAACAACCGGCACAGCAGCGAGTATTCGTTCTGGATCGAGGCCGGGCGCGGCCCGCCCGTCGCCTCGGCCACCTGGCACCACATGGTCGTGCCCAGGCGGATTCGTTGGACAGGCCAAAGTGGCGGATATTGCCCTTGGCCACCTGGTCCTGCAACGCCCCCAGCGCGTCGTGCATATGCGCCACCGTGGCGGCGCGGTCCTGCCCCGAGGGGTCATAGCTCCAGTTGCGGCGAAACTGATAGCTGCCGCGATTGGGCCAGTGGAACTGATAGAGGTCGATCACATCGGTCTTCAACCGCCGCAGCGAGCCTTCGACCGACGCCCCGATGGTGGCCGAACTGATCAGCGGCGTGCCCCCGGGCTTCACCGCCGATCCTTCGCCCGGATGCTTGGTGGCCAGCACGAAATCGCGGCGCCGCGCAGGGTTGGCGGCGATCCAGTCGCCGATGATCTCTTCGGTCCGGCCCAGGGTTTCCGGGGACACGGGGTTGACCGGATACATCTCGGCCGTGTCGATGAAATTGAGGCCTGCGTCCAGCGCCCGGTCGATCTGGGCATGGGCGGTGGCGGCATCGGTCTGGGTGCCGAAGGTCATCGTGCCAAGGCACAGTTCGCTGACCATCAGGCCGGTGCGGCCCAGCGGGTTCATCTTCATGCGCGGGTTCCCCTTTTCCGTGTTGGCCCAGTGGTAGCCGACGGGCGCGCGCTTGTCATGGTCGGAATCGGGGCCGGAATCAGGGATGGAATCAAGGCCTGAAAATGCACGATCGCGGATTGAGAACATAGCGCGAACATCTATACTCACCCCCATGACCGCACCGATCCTGACCCGCCATCGCACCACCCCCACCCCCTGCGTCGCCCCGGCCCCCGAGATGGCGCTGCTGCGCGGGCGTCTGCACGAATTGTGCGGCCCCGCGCGCCGGGTGGCGGCGCTGTGGCTGGCGGGGGCGATGCAAGGCCCGGTTTTGTGGATCGCACCGGCCTGGGGCACCGAGGCGATCAACCCCTGCGGCATGGTCGACTGGGTCGATCCGGGGCGGTTCCTGTTCGCCAGCCCCGGACGGGACGAGGATTTGCTGTGGTGCACCGAAGAGGCGCTGCGCAGCGGCGCGGTGGCGCTGGTGGTGGCCGATCTGCGCAGCCCGCCGGGGCTGGTGCCGGTGCGGCGGCTGCATCTGGCCGCGCAGTCCAGCGGCGCGGCCCCGCTGGGGCTGATCCTGACGCCGGGGGATGGCGGCGCGCCGGGGGTGGAAAGCCGCTGGCACACGGCGCCCGATCACAAGGGCCTGCAACAGGTCTGGCGGCTGGAACGGCGGCGCGCACGCACCCTGCCGCCCAAGGCTTGGGCGGTGCATCGGCACGAGGGGCAGTTGCGCCTGACCCCGGATGGCGCGCCCGAAGGGTAGCGTGCGGAAAACGACATGCGCTGTCGGCAAGCGGCTTGCCATCGCGGCGCGGCCTGCGATGGTAAAGGCACCATGCGCATGCTGATCTCTTTCGCCGCCCTGTTCCTGTCGGTCATCCTGTTGCAGCTTTCCACCGGTGCGGTGGGGCCGCTGGATGCGCTGTCGGGTCTGGTGCTGGATTTCAGCACCGGCCAGATCGGCCTGCTGGGCTCGGCGCATTTCCTGGGATTCTTCATCGGCTGCTGGTGGGCCCCGCGCCTGATGGGATCGGTGGGCCACAGCCGCGCCTTTGCCGCCTTTACCGCAACCGGCGCGATTGCCCTGCTGGCGCATATGCTGGTGGTCGATCCGCTGGCCTGGGCGCTGATGCGGGTGGCCTCGGGGCTGTGCGTGGCGGGCTGCTATACGGTGATCGAGGCGTGGTTGCAGGCCAAGGTCACGAACGAGACGCGCGGGCGGGCCATGGGCACCTACCGCGTGGCCGACATGGGCGCCTCGCTGATGGCGCAGATGATCATCTCGGTGCTCGAACCGGCATCCTACGTGTCCTACAACCTGCTGGCGCTGATCTGCTGCGCGGCTCTGTTGCCGATCACCCTGAGCCGCAGCCCCCAGCCCGAAACCCCCGCCGCCCCGCGCCTGCGCCCGATGCTGGCGGTCACACGCTCGCCGCTGGCCGCCGCCGGGGTGATCGTTGCGGCGCTGTCCAGCGCGTCGTTCCGCATGGTCGGGCCGGTCTATGGCACCGGCGTCGGGCTGGCGACCGATCAGGTCGCCTGGTTCCTGGCGGCTTTCGTGGCAGGCGGCGCGCTGGCGCAATACCCGGTGGGCTGGCTGGCGGACAAGTATGACCGGCGCTGGGTGCTGATCTGGCTGTCGGTGGCGGCCATCGGCAGCTGCCTCCTGACCGCGCTGACCCGCGACCTGAGCACGACCGGCGTGATGCTGACCGCCGCGCTGTTCGGGCTGACCACCTTTCCGATCTATTCGGTGGCCGCCGCCCATGCCCATGATTTCGCCGACAGTTCCGAACGGGTGGAACTGTCGGCGGCCCTGATGTTTCATTTCGCGCTGGGGGCCATTGCCGCCCCGCTGCTGGCCTCGTGGCTGATCGCCTGGTTCGGCCCGCCCGCGATGTTCGTGATGATCGCCGTCGGCCACGCGGTGCTGGTGGTGTTCGGGCTGTTCCGGATGCGCGCGCGGCCCGGCGCGGTGACGCGCACGCGCTATGTCTATGCGCCGCGCACCTCGTTCCTGATCGGGCGGCTGACCGGGCGGGACCGGGACAAGAAATAGCCGGCCCCACCCAACCGCACAGGCCCCCACCACCGGCCCCTCCCCCGCGGGGAGGGGGGGCACACAGCCCCACCCAAGCGCACAGCCACTGGCCCCTGCGGTCAAGCTGCGCTACACCGTGCCGAAATCGGAACAAGGGCACGCATATGGCACGTCACCTGATCACCTCGGCGATTCCTTACATCAACGGGATCAAGCATCTGGGCAATCTGGTGGGCAGCCAGTTGCCCGCCGACCTGTTCGCGCGCTACCAGCGCGGGCGCGGGCACGAGGTGCTGTTTCTGTGCGCCACGGACGAACACGGCACCCCGGCCGAACTGGCCGCCGCCAAGGCGGGCCGCCCGGTGGCCGAATACTGCGCCGAGATGCACCAGGTGCAGGCCCGCATCGCCCAAGGCTTCGGCCTGTCCTTCGATCATTTCGGGCGCTCCTCCAGCCCCGAGAACCACCGACTGACCCAGCATTTCGCAGGGCGTCTGGCCGAGATGGGCCTGATCCGGGAAGTGTCGGAAACCCAGATGTATTCGCACGCCGACGGGCGCTTCCTGCCCGACCGCTATATCGAGGGCACCTGCCCCAACTGCGGGTTCGACTCTGCGCGCGGCGATCAATGCGACAACTGCACCAAGCAGCTTGACCCGGTCGACCTGATCAACCCCCGCTCGGTCATCAGCGGCTCGACCGAGCTGGAAATGCGCGAGACCAAGCATCTGTACCTGTGCCAGAGCCAGATGAAGGACGAGCTTGAGGCCTGGATCGAGTCCAAGACCGACTGGCCGATCCTGACCACCTCGATTGCCAAGAAATGGCTGAACGACGGCGACGGGTTGCGCGATCGCGGCATCACCCGCGATCTGGACTGGGGCATCCCGGTGAAGCGCGGCGATCAGGACTGGCCCGGGATGGAGGGCAAGGTGTTCTATGTCTGGTTCGACGCCCCGATCGAATACATCGCCTGCGCGCAGGAATGGGTGCGTGCGGACAAGGGGGCCGACTGGGAACGCTGGTGGCGTACCGACAAGGGCGCGGATGACGTGACCTATACCCAGTTCATGGGCAAGGATAACGTGCCGTTCCACACCCTGTCGTTCCCAGCCACGATCCTCGGCTCGCGCGAGCCGTGGAAGCTGGTGGATTACATCAAGTCGTTCAACTATCTCAACTACGACGGCGGGCAGTTCAGCACCTCGCGTGGGCGCGGCGTGTTCATGGATCAGGCGCTGGACATCCTGCCCGCCGATTACTGGCGCTGGTGGCTGTTGAGCCACGCCCCGGAATCGTCGGATGCCGAGTTCACGTGGGAGAATTTCCAGGCCTCGGTGAACAAGGATCTGGCCGACGTGCTGGGCAATTTCGTGTCCCGCGTGACCAAGTTCTGCCGCTCAAAGTTCGGCGAGACGGTGCCCGAGGGCGGCGCATGGGGCCCGCAAGAGCAGGCGGTGATCGACGAGCTGACCACCCGCATCCGCGCCTATGAAGGGCACATGGAGGCAATGGAGGTGCGCAAATCCGCCGCCGAGCTGCGCGCGATCTGGGTCGCGGGCAACGAGTATCTGCAAATCGCCTCGCCCTGGGCCACGTTCAAGGACGATCCCGACCGTGCCGCAGCCCAAATCCGCTTTGCCCTGAACCTGATCCCACTCTACGCCACCCTGTCGGCACCGTTGATCCCGTTCACCGCCGATCTGATGCTGGCGGCGATGGGTATCGGGGCCAAGTGGCCCGGCGACGTGACGCAGGCGCTCGAACGGATGCCCGCCGGTCATGGCTTTGCCGTGCCCGAGAACCTGTTTGCAAAGATCACGGACGAGCAGCGCGAGGCGTGGCAAGGGCAGTTTGCCGGGCAGCGCGGCTGAGATCAGCCGCGCCAGAAGGTGCCGGTGAACAGCACGTAGACCACAACCAGCTCCAGCCGGCCCAGCAGCATGCCAAAGATCATCACGTACTTGGCCGCGTCCGGAAACGCGGTCAGCGCCCCGCTGTCGCCCACCAGCCCCCCAAAGGCCGGGCCGACGTTGAAGATGGCGGTCCAGGCGCCTGTCGTGGCTTCCAGAAACGGCAGGCCGGTCAGCGACAGCGCCACCGACATCACCCCCAGCGTCAGGATGAACATGGTGAACATCAGCATCACCGACTCGGTCACGTCACGCTCGATCGGGCGGCCGCCCAGCCGGGGCGCGACGATGCGGTTGGGGCTGCCGATCAGCCGCAACTGCGCCCCCAGCGCCTTGAACAACACCATGTAGCGAAACACCTTGAGCGAACAGCCCGTTGACCCCGTGCAGCCGCCGATCGCGCCCACGGTCAGCAACACCACAAAGGGCGCGGCCCCCCACAGCGTCACGTCCCCGTCGCCATAGCCGGTGCCGGAAAAGATCGACATGACGTTGAATGCGATGTGGCGGAAATTCTCTTCGTCCAACGGCGCGCCCAGCGCCGCGCGCAGGGCAAACACCAGCAGCACCGCGAACAGGATCGCACCGGCATAGGCCTGCACCTGGAAATCCATCGCCAGCGGACGAAACTGCCCCGACCCCACCAACATCAGCCGCACGAACGGCACCGAGGCCAGGAACATGAACACGATGGCCGCATACATGATCGGCCCGTCATAGGCCGAAAAAGACGAATCGGTGTTGGCAAAGCCCCCGGTCGACACGGTGGTCAGCGCATGAACGGTGGCATCGAACGCCCCCATGCCCAACGTCACATAGGTCAGCACGCACACCATCGTCAGCGCCAGATAGGTGCCCAGCAACGCCTTGGAAATGTCGATGGCCCGGGGCATCACCTTGCCCAGCGTATCGAAGCTTTCGGATTTGAAGAACTGCATCCCGCCAACGCGCATGATGGGCAGGAACAGGAAGGCGACGATCACGATCCCCAGGCCCCCCAGCCATTGCAGGATGCCGCGCCACAGCAGAAGGCCCTTGGGCAATGTCTCGAGTCCGGAAAACACGGTCGATCCGGTTGTCGTCATGCCCGACATCGCCTCGAACAGGGCATCAACGAACCTTGCCTCGGTCGCGCCCAGCATGAAGGGGATGGCGGCAAAGACCGGCAGCACCACCCATACCCCGACCGTCAGCAGGAACCCCTGCCGGATCGAGATTTCGCGGTGCCGCACGTTGCGGCAGGCCAGCGACACCAGCACACCCGTCAGCGTGGTGATCACCGCGCTTTCAAAGAACACCTGCCAGTGCTCGCGCCCCTCGGCGATGTCCACCAGCATGGGCGGAATCATCATCAGGCCAAGCACGGCCAGGATCAGGCCGATCACATATCCGACGGGGCGCGGGTCCAACATGAGGCGCAGGCTTGGCCGCAGCGTCGTGGGCTGTCAAGCGCCCACACGCGCGCATGCACAAACAAGGCCGAAACGGGCTGGCACGAGGTCACAAGCCAGCCCGCAGGGGCCGCGATCAGACGTAGAACAGATCGCGGAACACGTAATGGGGGATGCGGTCGCGGGTCAGGCCCATCTCGGCCAGTTGCGCGTCGGATTTTGCTTCCAGCGCGTCGATTTCCGAGCGGCGCGACTTGGCGTCGGCATAGGTTTCGAACCACGCCAGAATTGCGCCACCAAAGGCGGCGAGCGGATTGCGAACGGTTGTGTTCGTTGTAAGAGTTGCCATTTTTCGGAACCTTTCAAATGAAGATGTCGGGTTCCTCCCTGCTGACAAAGTTAGGTCACACGGGCTGACCTTACCACCAACAAACCCGCATAGCCGCGTTGCGGTTTTCGCAAAGGGGTGCGCGGGCGATCAGCCATCGACGCTGCCGTTGGGCATCACGGGCGGCACAGATGGCGTGCGGCGCTTGCGCGCGCGCGCGGTGGTCCGGGGCTTTGCCGGCGACGACGCGGATGCCTTGGGCGCGGTCTTTGCGGGTGTCTTGGCCGGTGCCTTGGCGGCGGTGTGTGTCGGCGGTGTCTGGGCCTTTGCCGGTGCAGCGGCGGCCTCTGGCGCGGCTTTGGCCGCCGGCTGGGCGTCGCATATCTTCGCCGGTTCGGCAGGCGCTTCAGCCGGGGTCGCCAGCGCCTTGCTGACTTCCTTCAAGCCGGCGGGGGCCAGCGGCCGTGCCTCGCGCAGCGTGGTGATCATCGCGCGGGTCATGCGCATCTGGATCTCTGCCGATGTGGCGGCATAGCGCCACGCATACCAGCCAAGCCTGACGGGAAGGGGAACGGAACTCATCGGGCACCTCCTTTGCGGTTCGGGCAAGAATGCCACGCCAGCGTAACAAAGGCGCAACATGCGACGGTATACTGACAGGTCACACGGCAAATCGGGCCGCCCCGCGTGGGGCGACCCGATCACAAACCTGCGATGATGGTAATTTGTGCACCCGGTGCCGCGCCTGCCCGTTCAACAGGCTGTGTCAGCCCACGTGAAACAGCGACGCGAACAGACGCGGATCCAGGCTTTCGGCGGCAAAGGTCGGTCCTTCGGTCAGCACGCTGACCGCATCATGGCTGTGCAGGCTTTCCTGATGGCTGGCGATCACGCGAAAATCCCCCACCCGGTCGTCGCGCTTCAACTGCTCGCAGAACAGCCGCGCCGCATCTTCGACAAAGATCGGGTTGGCGGCGTTCAGCTCGGCAAAGGCCTGTTCATCCTCGCGCTTGACCATCACCTGCGTCTCTGTCGGCACGGCCTCGCGCGCCATGTCGATCAGATCCTCGAACCACAGGCAGTCGCCCTGCGCCAGCTCGACCGAGATGCGCGCCACCGAACGTTGCGAATGCGGCGTGGCCAGCTGCCCGCGCGCCATGCGGGCATGTTCGGACAGTTCCAGAGAACACGGGCAGGTCGAGGAATAGACGTAATCCAGATGGATCAGCTTCTTGCGCACGCCGCCCCGTTCCACCAGTTCCAGCGCGATGTCGTAATACTGGTATCCCGACAGCCCCGAGCGCAGCGAGGGCACGCGCACCGGATAGGAAAACCGCATCTGAATACGGGCGTCAAAACTGTCCAGATCGGCGATGTAGTCATCCAGCGCCGCCTCGATCACCTCGAAGCTGAAGGTCTTGTCGGCATGCTTGTAGAACGACCGCATGATGCGGCTCATGTTGATGCCCTTCTTGTCGGCCTCCAGGCTGACAGTTCCGGTCACGCTGGTTTCCAGCGTCAGATCCCCGTTGTCGCGGGTGTGATACTGGATCGGCAGGCGGAAATTGCTGATGCCCACGTGCTGGATCTGCTGGCGCGATCCCCGGATCAGGCTGGATGGCCCGTTCTGCAGATCGGGCAGGCTTTCCTTGTACAGGGTATCGGCCATGAAGGTCTGGGGATATTCGCGGCTGAGTGTGGGATAGTCGCCCGAATCCATGCCCGGGATCAGCCGCGCGATGGCCGGGTCCAGGTCGGCAATCTCTTCGGGCTGCGCGGATTCGGCCCATTGCCGCAACCGCGCAAGCGCCTCGCGCGCATCCTCGCGATCGGGCATGCGGTCGATGTCAGGCGTGTGAATGTTCATAAACTGGCCCCTCGGCTCATTATCGTATCGCTAACCTAGGTCAGTGACCCCGGTATTTCCAACAGCGAAACTAATACGCCACGGTCTGGCCGCCAGATCACCCCTCGCGGTTATGTCGCATCCAGTGCACAGGTGATGTCGGCGATCAGGTCGGCGGTGTCCTCCAGCCCGCAGGACAGGCGGATCAACCCCGGGGTGATACCCAGCAGGGTTTTCTGCGTGTCCGAAAGCCGTTGATGCGTTGTGGTGGCCGGATGCGTGGCGATGGATTTCGCGTCGCCCAGGTTGTTCGAGATCACGACGATGTGAAGCGCGTTCAGGAACCGGAACGCCGCTTCCTGCCCGCCTTTCAGGTCCAGCGACAGCACCGTGCCCCCTGCCCCCATCTGCGCCTGCGTCAGCGCGTGCTGGGGATGCGCGGGCAGACCGGGATAGATCACCCGCGCCAGCCGCGCATCGCCCTCCAGCGCCTGCGCCACGGCCAGCGCGGTGTCGGTCTGTGCCCGCACGCGCAGGTCCATGGTTTCCAGACCCTTCAGCATGATCCAGGCCGTGAACGGCGACATCGACCCGCCGGTGTGTTTCATGTAGGGTTCGACCGTCTTGCGGATGTAGTCGCGCGTGCCAAGGATCACGCCCCCCAGCGCGCGGCCCTGCCCGTCGATATGCTTGGTCGCGGAATAGACCACCACATCGGCGCCCTGTTCCAATGCACGCGACCAGATCGGCGTGGCAAACACGTTGTCCACGATCACCTTGGCGCCCACGCCATGCGCGATGTCGCAGACGCCCTCGATATCGATGACTTCCAGCGTGGGATTGGAAATCGCCTCGAAAAAGCACACCGCCGTGTCCGGGCGCATCGCCGCGCGCCAGGCGTCCAGATCGGTGCCATCCACGAATGTGACCTCGACGCCATAGCGCGGCAGGATCTCCTCAAGGATATACAGGCACGAGCCGAACAGCGCCCTTGCCGCCACCACGTGATCGCCCGCGCGCAGCATCGACACCAGCGCCCCATTGACCGCCGCCATGCCGCTGGCCGTGGCAAACCCGTCCTCGGCCCCTTCCAGCGCGGCGATCCGGTCCTCGAACATCGCCACGGTGGGGTTGCCATAGCGGGCATAGATGAACTCGTCCGGCCCGGCGTTCAGGAAGCGGGCCTCGGCGTCCTCGGCCGTGTCATAGACAAAGCCCTGGGTCAGGAAAATCGCCTCGGACACCTCGTTGTACTGGCTGCGGCGGGTGCCGCCGTGAACCAGTTTCGTGCGGGCTTTCCAGTCTTTCGTCATCGCGCATCCTTCTGGGGGCCTGCCGCCCCACGAAAAAACCCCCGGTCGCGGTCAAGCGAAAGGGGGCCCTTGCGTCTGACCTTTTAGCGGCATGTTTAACGTGGCCCGCAATCCGGTAACAAATCGCCACAAGGCTTCATTTACGCCCCGCCCCCGCCCGCGTCAACCGTCACGCGAGGGTTACGATTCCGTCACGCCCATGTCGCAGCGCAGCGATAAGCGGGGCCACAACATCTTGTGGGTGGCGGGCATGACGCTTCTACGGATCAATGCGGGTCTGACCGGGCTGGCGGATATGCCGGACCTCGATGCCTTGGCGGCGGGCGACGGTCCGGTCGTGATCCTGACCCATGGCTACAAGTTCCAGCCCGGCCACCCGGTGCATTGCCCCCACAGCCACATCCTGTCGCTTGACGACGCGCCCTGCCCCAAGGCGGTCAGCTGGCCGCGTGCCCTGGGTGTCGGACAGGGCGCCGGGCAGAACGACGTGGCGGCGGTGGCCTTCGGCTGGCCCGCCCGGGGCACGATCTGGGCGGCATGGCAGCGGGCCGAGATGGCAGGCGCGCAACTGGCGCAGGTGATCACCGCGATCCGCGCCGCAGCCCCGCACCGGCCCGTGCACGCGCTGGCCCATTCGCTGGGCGCACGCGTGGTGCTGTCGGCGCTGCATCACCTGGCCCCCGGCGCGCTGGGGCGGATCATCCTGCTGGCCGGGGCCGAATATGCCGGAAACGCGGCGGCCGCACTGGACACGCCCGCAGGCCGCCGGGCCGAGGTCATCAACATCACCAGCCGCGAGAATGACCTGTTCGATTTCCTGCTGGAACGGCTGGTCGCGCCGCCCGTGCGCGGCGACTGGACGATCGGTCAGCGCATGGACATTCGCGCCAATGTGCTCAGCCTGCAACTGGACGCGCCGCGCACCCTGTCCGCGCTGGCCATGCGTGGCTTTGCCATCGCGCCGCCCGCCGCGCGGATCTGCCACTGGTCGGTCTATCGCCGGGCGGGCGTGTTCGAACTGTATCGCGCGCTTCTGCTGCGGCCCGAGACGCTGCCGCTGGCCCATCTGCGCGCCGCCCTGCCCGAGGCCCCGGCCCCGCGCTGGTCGCGCCTGCTGACCCCGCCACGTGTGGCGCTGCCAGTGCCATTCGCGCGCAACGCGTCAGGCTGACGGGTGGGGGTGCGGGGTGGGTTGGCACCCACCCTACGCCGCGATCAGGTGTCCTTGTCGTCGTCCTGCTCGCCATACTTGCGGAAGATGTCGCCCTGAAAGATGAAGAACACGAACACCGCCGCTGTCAGGCCAAAGGTCTTGAACCAGACCCAGCTTTCGGTGCTCATCGTGCGCCAGACGATCTCGTTCGTCGCCGCCAGCGCAAAAAAGAACAGGCACAACCGCCGGGTCAGCGCCATCCAGCCCTCGGGCGCCAACGGCATCATCTCTTCCATCACGACCTGCAGATAGCTTTCGCCGCGCACCAGGCCTACACCAAGGATCGCCGCGAATATCAGGTAGATCATCGTCGGCTTCAGCTTGAAGAACCGCTCGTCATTCAGCCAGACAGACAGCCCGCCGAACACCACCACCAGAACCAGCGTGACCACCTGCATCTTGGACAGCTTGCCGGTCAGCCGCCACAGGATGCCCGTGGTCAGCATCATCAGCGGCACGAACCCGGCGGTCACAAGGATGAACCCGCCGTATTCCCGCCCGGCAATCATGAACACCCGGTCCTTGAGCAGCAGGTACGCCACGAAGAACGCCAGCACGGGGCCAAGCTCCAGCGCCGATTTCAGCATCGGGTTTATTTCGCGCGCAGCCATGTGGCCCCCTTTGTCATCCGCCAAATTCAACTATCACAGCGCCCAGCGCAATCAATGTCATGAGCGCGATCCTGCGCGGCCCCACGGTTTCGCGCAGCACCAGCCAGCCGATCAGCGCCGCGAACACGGTCGAGGTTTCGCGCAGTACCGCCGCCTCGCCCACCTTGTCCAGCCGCGTGGCCATCATGACCGACCCGAAAGAACCAAAGGCGATCAGCGCCCCCGCCACCCCGCGAAAGGCCAGCGCCCCCAGCGCCGGGCGCTGCGCCAGTGTCTGCCAGCGCACCAGCGCCACCACCGGCATGATCCAGCCATCTATGAAGAAAAACCAGAAAATGAAGGTGAAGGGATTGGCCGTCGCGCGGATACCGTAGGCATCGTAGGTCGTGTACAGCGCCACGAACAGGCCTGTCACCACCGCAAACAGCAACGCCGGCACCAGCGTGTCGCGCGCATCTACCAGGTAGCGCAGGTTATACAGCGCCAGGCCGTAGATCCCCGACAGAAGCACCGCCACCCCCGCCCATTGCACGGGCGTAAAGGTTTCGCCGAACAGCAGATAGGCCCCGATCACGGTGAACAGCGGCCCGGTGCCGCGCACCACCGGATAGACGACGGTGAACGCCCCGCGACTGTAGGCCATCGCCTGCAACACCTTGTAGACGGTGTGGATCACGAAAACGACCGCAAAGATCGGCCACATATGCGGCTCGGGCCAGGGCATGACGAACAGGGCAATAGGCGCAGCGATAAGGCCATAGGACAGGTCCATGGCACCACGCGTGATCCACGGATCGACCCGCCCCTTCTGCAGCGCGCCAAAGACCGCGTGCAGAAAGGCCGCCGTCAGCGCCAGGATCATGGCCAGCCGGCTTCCGGCCTCGGTGCCCTCGATCCCGGCCAGCCAGTCGGTCATGCGCGGGGTCGGCGCTGACCATGGGCGGCCATGTGCCGCCCCTCGTTGCGCGCGGCGCGGGTGATATCGATCAGCCGCCCGTCATGGCCGCGTACCACCTCGCCGCCTTCGGCCTCGGCGGCATATTCGGCGATCAGTTCCTGCTCCAGCGTGTCGATGAAGAACGCCTGCCGGAACCCCGGCGCAAAGGCCAGGTCGGTCACGCGCGGCAGATCATCTGTATGCGCGTCCCAGATCACCCGGCCAAAGCCGACCGCCCGCGCGCCTTCCAGCAGGACACATTCGCCCAGCAGATGCCGCTCTTCGGGCCAGCCCTCGTCGTCATTGGCCGGAACAAGCCGGTCACATTCAAGCAGAGCGCCCAGGCCCTCGGGCTCGACCGTGATTTCGATGGTACGAAGGATTTCCAGCATGGCGGGCGCTGCGGGCAAAGGGGACCTCCTGTCGGGATTCACAAGGCGCGACTCGGGGTCGCGCGAACAGGGGCCAGACAAACACCCGATGACGGGGGAAGGTCAAGATGGGGTGTGACAGACCGGCAGCAAGCCGGAAACTTCGAAAGTTTCCGGCGCGATTTCTTGGTCAAGAAATCGGGGCGCTCCGGTCAGCGATCGATCCCCGTCAATGCCCTTGCAAACTCGTCCGGGTCGAACGGGGCCAGGTCGTCGATCTGTTCGCCCACGCCGATGGCGTGGATCGGCAGGCCGAACTTGTCGGCCAGCGCCACCAGCACGCCGCCCTTGGCGGTGCCGTCCAGCTTGGTCATCACCAGCCCGGTCACATCGGCCAGCTCGCGGAAGGTCTGCACCTGGCTCAGCGCGTTCTGGCCCGTGGTGGCATCCAGCACCAGCAGGGTGTTGTGCGGGGCTTCGGGGTCTTTCTTGCGAATGACGCGGACGATCTTGGACAGTTCTTCCATCAGGTCCTTGCGGTTCTGCAAGCGCCCTGCCGTGTCGATCAGCAGCAGGTCGGCGCCCTCGGCCTCGGCCCTGGTCATGGCGTCAAAGGCCAGCGATGCCGGGTCCGAGCCTTCGGGCGCGGTCAGCACCGGCACGCCCGCGCGTTCACCCCAGACCTGCAACTGGCCCACAGCGGCGGCACGGAAGGTGTCACCGGCGGCAATCACCACCGTCTTGCCCGCCGCCTTGAACTGGCTGGCCAGCTTGCCGATGGTGGTGGTCTTGCCCGAGCCGTTGACCCCAACCACCAGCACCACCTGCGGCTTCTTGGGATACAGCGGCATGGGCCGCGCCACGGGCTCCAGCACGCGCGCGATCTCGTCGGCCAGAACCTGCTTGATCTCGTCGGTCGACAGCCGCTTGCCGAACCGGCCCTCGGCCATGTTGGCAGTGACGCGCAGGGCGGTGTCCACGCCCATGTCCGAGGCAATCAGCAATTCCTCGATCTGCTCCAGCATCGCGTCATCCAGCGCCCGGCGCACGACCTGCGGCGATGCATCGCGCCGTCTCAGACGGCCCAGGATGCCGGGCCTTGCGGCCTCTTCCTCGGGCAAAGCCTGCGGGATCGCGGCCTGCACCCGCGGCGCGTCGGCCCTGTCACGTGGCCCCTCGGGCCGGGTGGCGGCGGGCGCTTGCGGCGCGGGCTGCGGGTCCGGCGCGGGATCCTCTTGCGGGGCGGGGGCCGGTGGCGCGTGATCGCGGTCCTCCGGGGCCGCGCGCTGCGGCGCATCCGCTTCGGGCGCGCCACCGTCCGACACGATGGCGTCCAGACCCTCTTCCAGCCGCGACGAGGATTTGAACAGCCGATCCTTGAGTTTTCCGAAAAGCGACATGGCCCGTGGTCCTTGACAGTTTATCCTGACCTAGCCCCTCGGCCCGGATTTTGAAAGCCCTCGCGCTGGCGTGACTGGCGCGGGCACGGGTTTTGCGGCACAGTGCCATCATGCGACACCTGATCCTTGCCCTCGCCCTATTGCCCGCTGCAGCCCATGCGCAGGACGCGCTGGACGCCGCCGAGTTCGATGCGCTGACCCGGGGCCAGACCTTTACCTATGCCGAAAGCGGCACGCCCTACGGGGCCGAGGAATACCTGCCCAATCAGCGCGTGCGCTGGTCCTTTCTGGACGGCAAATGCAAGGCAGGCCGCTGGTGGGAGCAGAACGGCCAGATCTGCTTTGTCTACGAGGACAACCCGGTGCCGCAATGCTGGACCTTCTTTGACGGCCCGCGCGGGCTGACCGCACGGTTCGAGAACGACCCCGAAGCGACCGAGCTATATGCCGTCGACCGCAGCGACGAGCCCTTGATGTGCCTTGGTCCGGATGTGGGCGTCTGAGGCCAGTGCCCCGCCAGTGACCCGAATGAGTGGCTGCGCCACGCATCTTTGGTAAAGGATGCAGGGGCGCTGCCCCTCTTGGGCCTGCGGCCCAATTCACCCCGGAGTTTACCGGGCAAGATGAAGACCAAACCCTGAAGCCGGGTTTGCCATGCGGGATGTGGCACCTTTGGATATGGCGCGCCCAACGGGCCTGCGCTAGGGTCTTGCCGGAACCAACGCCGGGAGGGTCATGCTGTTTTTCGACATTGCCACGCTGTTGCCGGTTGTGCTGCTGATCGCGGGCGTAACCTTTGGCGGGGTCTGGGTCTGGGCGGCGGTGCTGTGCATCTCGGTGTTGACCTGGGCGCTGGACCGTCTGGTGCGCCGGGCCGCCGTGGTCCGCGGCGCGGGGTCGGAGTTTCCCACCGGCACCGGGCTGGCCGTCGGGCTGGGCGTGGCGCATCTGCCGCTGATGGCGCTGGCGGTCTGGGCGGTGGGCGGCGCATCGGGGCATGACCTGACGCATCGGCTGGGGCTGCTGGTGGGGTTCGGGCTGTTCTTCGGGCAGGTCGGACATCCCAACGCGCATGAGCTGATCCACAAGCCCGCGCGCTGGCAGCAGATGCTGGGCCGGGCGATCTATGTGGTGATGCTCTATGGTCACCACGCCTCGTCCCATCTGCGGGTGCATCACATCCACGTCGGCACCGATCGCGATCCGGCCTCGGCCCCGGCCGGCATGGGGTTCTGGCGCTATGCGGCGCGGGCCTGGGGCGGGTCATTCATGGCGGGCTTGCGGGCGGAGACCGCGTTGCGTGCCCGGGCGCGGATGGCCCCGGCGGTCTGGACCCATCCCTATGCGCGGTATCTGGCCGGGGCGGCGGTGTGCCTGGCGCTGGCGGCCTGGATCGGCGGCGCGAGCGGCGTGCTGGCCTATGCGGGCATCGCCGCCTATGCCCAGCTTCAGATCCTGCTGTCGGATTACCTGCAGCACTATGGCCTGCGTCGACGCATCGGGGCGGATGGCCGGCCCGAACCCGTGGGCGCGCGGCACAGCTGGAACGGGCCGCAGTTCTGGTCCTCGGCGATGATGCTGAACGCACCGCGCCATTCGCATCACCACACCCATCCCGGCGTCGCCTTTCCTGCCCTTGACCTGACCGAAGAAATGCCGACCCTGCCCAGATCGCTGCCGGTGATGGCGGTGGCCGCGCTGATCCCGCCGCTGTGGCGGCGCGTGATGGCGCGGCCGCTGGCGCGCTGGGGACAGGACAAGACAGACAGAAGAAGGGACGCAGATGCAGACGAAATCCTCGCTCATGACGGTCAAGCCGGAATGGATCGACTATAACGGGCATTTGAACATGGCCTATTACAACGTGCTGTTCGACCAGGCCGCCGACGAGATCTATCCGCAGATGGGGTTTGGCCCCGACTATGCCGAAACCCGCCGCCTGACCACCTACACGGCCGAGTTTCACGTCTGCTATGTGCGCGAGCTGCACGAGGGCAACCGCGCCTATTCGACCTTTCAGATGATCGACTTCGACGAAAAGCGGTTCCATTCCTACCAGGAACTGTATCACGAGGATGGCTGGCTGGCCGCCACCGCCGAGGCGCTGACGCTGCATATCGACATGACCGGCCCGCGCGTGGCGCCGATGCCGGACGACGTGATGGCCAGGGTGCGCGCCCTGCATGCCAGCCACGCCGACCTGCCTCGCCCCGAACGCGTGGGCCGGTCCATCGCGATCAGGCGCAAACCGGGCTGAGCCGGGGCCGGCGCGGGCGGGTCGGGCTGGGTACCGCTGCCGCGTGGTGTCTCTCATTCCCCTTGTGGGGTGGGGCCGGGGGTGGCGGGCGTGGAGGGATCGCGCACAGCGATTGCCCCTGCGACCCATTCCCCGCTTTCCCTTCGGGGCGCGCGCTGATACCCTCTGCCGGTCGCGCGAAACAGGGTATTCTGATGCTGTATGACTACAAGGTGATCCCGGCCCCCCGAAAGGGTCGCAAGGCGCGCGGGGTCAAGGGGGCGGAAGAGCGGTTTTCCCACACCCTGCAGGACACGATGAACGAGGCTGCCGCAGACGGCTGGGAGTTTCTGCGCAGCGAAACCCTGCCCAGCGAGGAGCGGTCGGGCCTGACCTCGACCACCACCGTGTTCCGCTCGGTTCTGGTGTTCCGCCGCGCGCGCAGCGAGGACGTCAGCGCGTTCGCGCCGGAATTGCTGGAGGATCACTCGGACGAGAACCTGCCGGAACCTGACAGGGCCGAGGCAGACAACGACAACCTGTCCGCCCTGCCCGAGGATGACTGGTCGGACGCGCCAGAGCCCCCCCGTCAGACGGACGCCACCCGCGCCTGAGCGCGGATTTATTTGCCAATTCCTCTTCCATCCCGTGGGCGAGGATTTACAGTGTAGCCCCGCAGTCGGAACAGGTGACCCCATGGCCAAATCAGACCCCTTCGGTTTCGATATGTCGATCAAGTCGGCGAAAAAGAAGAACCCGCGCGGACGGCGTGGGATGACCGGGGAGTTCGAGACCTCGCAGCGCGAGTGCGAGCATCCGGGCTGCACCGAGCCGGGCAAGTTCCGCGCGCCCAAGGCCCCCGACGTGCTGGACGATTACTACTGGTTCTGCCGCGACCACGTGCGCGAGTATAACCTCAAGTGGAACTTCTTCGAAGGCACCACCGAGGCCGAGATGAACGCCCAGGCGTCCAAGGACAAGGTGTGGGAGCGGACCACGAAACCGCTGGGTGACCCCGAGGCCCGGGCCTGGGCGCGGCTGGGCATCGAGGACCCGCATCAGGTGCTGGGCCAGAACGCCACCCGCAACCCCGGGCGCGGCAATGCCGATGGCCACACCCGCAAGCTGCCCCCGACCGAGCGCAAGGCGGTCGAGATCCTCGAGGCGCGCGACACCTGGACCAAGGCCGAGGTGCGCAAGTCCTACAAGGCGCTGATCAAGGTGCTGCATCCCGACATGAACGGCGGCGATCGCAGCCAGGAAGAACAGTTGCAGCAGGTCGTCTGGGCCTGGGACCAGATCAAGGACAGCCGCAACTTTCGCTGAGCGGACAGGGTGACGGCATGCGCATGGCCCGTGCATGCCGCGTGCATGGGATGTGAGCCACCCAAAACGCCGCGCGACGTCGCAAATCGGCGTCAATGCGGCGCTGCAGCATCGGAGGACTCGGGCCGCCCCGTGCGACGGTGAACCAGCAACGCGAGTCACCCGCAGTTCGCAAAGGGCATCGTCATGTTCAACGTCCTGTCCGGAGTCTGGGCCCTGCTGCTGGGCATCGTGCTCATCATGCTGGGCAACGGGATGCATTTTACCCTGATCGGCCTGCGCGGCGGGATCGAAGGGTTCAACGCGACCGAATTGGCCATCGTCACATCGGGCTATTTCGTGGGCTTTCTGTCGGGCGCGCGGTTCACGCCGCTGCTGATCCAGCGCGTGGGCCATGTGCGGGTATTCGCGGCGCTTGGCAGCTTCATGTCGGCGGGGCTGATCGCCTTTCCACTGCTGGCCGAGCCATGGGCCTGGACGATCCTGCGGGTGCTGGTCGGGTTTTGCATGTCGGGCATCTACGTCACCGCCGAAAGCTGGCTGAACAACGCCTCGACCAACGAGACGCGGGGCAAGGTGCTGTCAGCCTACATGATCGCGCAGACGCTGGGAATCATCGGCGCGCAGGGGGTGCTGACGCTGGGCGATGCCGCGACATCGGTGCTGTTCATCGGGGCGTCGATCCTTGTGTCGATCTCTTTCGCGCCGATCCTGCTGTCGGTCACGCCAGTCCCGGCGGTCGAGGTCGCGCGACCGATGCCGCTGCGCAAGCTGTTCATGGGCTCGCCGCTGGGAACCGTGGGAATATTCCTGCTGGGCGGGGCCTTTGCCACGCAATCGGGGATGGGCGCGGTCTTTGGCAGCCAGATCGGGATGAGCGCCTCGCAGGTGGCGCTGTTCGTGGCGATGCTGTTTGCCGGGGCCCTGCTGCTGCAATATCCCATCGGCTGGCTGTCGGACCAGATGGATCGCCGCAGGCTGATCTTTGGCGCGGCGGTTCTGGGCGCAGTGGCCTGTGCCGCCGGGTGGAGCATGGGCGACGGCTTGTGGCCGCTGATGGCCGCCGCGTTCTTTGCGGGCGGGGTGACGACGCCGCTTTATGCGCTGTTTCTGGCCTATACAAACGATTTTCTGCATGCAGACGACATGCCCGCAGCCTCGGGCGGGCTGGTGTTCACCTTCGGGCTGGGGGCGATTTTTGGCCCGCTGGTCACGGGGTGGGCGATGCAGGCATCAGGCCCATTCGGCTTTTGGCTGGTTCTGGGGGCGACCTTTGCCGCCATCGCGCTTTACGCGCTGTATCGCATGACCCAGCGCACGGGCGATCCGGCGTTCGAGACCGAAAGCTATCTTGGTGTTCTGCCCACCTCGTCGCCCGTGGTGATCGAGGCGGCGGGCGCTTGGTCCGCCGAACAGGCCGAGATCGAGCGCGAGGCCGAGGCCGAAGCACAGGGTTGAAACCCGACGCCTTGATCCTTGTTCAGCCCCGGCCAGACGGCCTTCAGGCCGCGCGGAACACCAACGACACACCGTTCAGGCAGTGCCGCTTGCCGGTTGGTTGCGGGCCGTCGTTGAAGATATGGCCCAAGTGGCTGCCGCAGCGCGCGCAGTGGCATTCGGTGCGCGGGTAGATCAGCTTGAAATCGGTCTTGGTGCCGACGGCCCCGTCCTGCGCCTGCCAGAAGCTGGGCCAGCCGGTGCGGCTGTCATACTTGTGCTCGCTGGAATAGACCGCCAGATCACAGCCCCGGCAATGGTACATGCCATCGTCATAGACCTTGTCGAGGGGCGAGGAAAAGGCGGGCTCGGTGCCTTCGCGGCGCATCACGCGGTATTGCGCATCGGTCAGCATGTCACGCCACTCGGCGTCGCTGCGGGTGACTTCGAACGCATCGGCGCGGGCGGCACCGGCGAAGGGCAGGATGGCGAAAAGGCTCAGCAGATGGCGGCGGTTCATGACTCGGCTCCTTTATGTCTGCATCTCGAATATAGCCGCGCCGCCTGCGTAGGGTAACACACAGGCGGCGCACATTCATGTGAGATAAACTGGTTCACTCGAACTTCGGGACGCCCGGGCGCGGCAAAACAGCCCGGGATGGGAAAACGCCCCCGGCCCCTGCCCTTACATGGCGGGCAAAAGCACCGTGTCGATCACATGAATGACCCCGTTCGACTGGTCGACATCCGCGATGGTCACCTTGGCGGTGCGGCCGCGCTCGTCTTCCAGCATGATCGTGTCGCCGTCATAGCTGGCCTGCAGGGTGCATCCGCCCACGGTTTCGACCGGGTGGGTGCCACCATCGTCGTCGATCATGCCCATGATCGCCATGGACATCGCATCGGCGGCAACCACGTGGCAGGTCAGCACCTTCTGCAGCGCGGCCTTGTTCTCAGGCTTGAGCAGGTCATCGACCGTGCCACCGGCCAGCATGTCGAATGCGGCGTTGGTGGGGGCGAAGACGGTAAAGGGGCCGGGGCCCGACAGGGTTTCGACCAGGTCGGCGGCCTGAACAGCGGCGACCAGCGTGGTGTGATCGGCCGAGTTCACGGCGTTTTCGACGATCGTCCTGTCGGCGAACATCGCGGCACCGCCAACCATCGGGTTGTCATTCTCGGCGGCGATTGCGGCGGTTGCGGCCAGGCCAAAGGCGGCGATGGTGCCCAGCAGCGTTGTCTTGGTCATCATGGTAACTCTCCCGTTTGCAATGCCGCGCGGCGTCAGTGCTGCGCGACCTGTGCCGAAAGCCACGCAGGCCAACGACCAGGAGTTTCAATTCCTTTGCATCACGAGGCCGTGATCTGCCCAACGGCCAGAACATCGCCGGTGGGCTGGCCCGTGGGCGACCCGCCGGGAGGCTCATCGGACACCGCCAGAACGGCCCCGGGGGCCAACACCGGGCGCAGGGCCTCGGGCACGGTGATGCGAGTGGCGCTGTCGTCGGGCAGCACGCCCAGCGACACCGGCGCGGCATCGCCCGCGATCAGCCACAGTTCCAGCACCCGGCCCGGCACCGCCTGCCCGGTGTCGCGGCTCAGCGCGAGTTCGCCGGTATCAGGATCGAATCCGGCGGCAAGGATCAGGCTGCCATCCTCGGCCGCGACCTCGGCCACCAGCGGGGGTGGCGCATCGGGCGAAATCCGGTCGATCGGGCCTAGCATCAGCACAACCACCGCAGCCAGCGCCAGCGCGGCCCCTGCCCCGGCCAGCCAGCCGAACAGGCCGAACCGGCGGCGGGCGGGCGGCGCGCCAAGCACCTGCGCCTCGATCCGCGCGCGCAGATGGGCGGGCGGCGCGACCGGCGCGATGTCATCGGTCAGGGCGGCAAAATCCTCGGCCCAGCGAGCATAGGCCGCGCGCAGATCGGGTTCCTGCACCATGCGGGCCTCGAACGCCTCGGCCTCGGCCCGCGACAACAGCCCCAGCGCGTACTCCGCGGCCAGCGCGTCATCCTCGCCCCCCTGGGCGATATCGTCGCGGGCGTCGGTCATCGGCCAAGACACTCCTTCAGTTTCAGCAGGCTGCGGCGCAGGCGCGTGCGCATGGTGTTGAGCGGCACGGCAAAATGCTCGGCCAGAGTGGCATAGGTTTCACCGTCCAGATAGACGCGGCGCACCGCGACGGCATGGTCGGGGTCAAGCTCTTCCAGGCAGGCGGCCAGTTGCGCGGATTGCGAGCGGGCCATCACCTGCGCCTCGGGTCCGGGGGCCGGATCGGGCACCACATGGCCCTCATCCATCGGCGCATTCCCGGAGGCACGCGTGCGGCGCAGACGGTCGATGGCGTGGTTGCGGGCGATGGTGATCAGCCATGTCATCGGGCTGAGGCCATTGACCTGATACCGCCCGGCGTGTCGCCAGATTTTCTCATACACCTCTTGCAGGGCGTCCTCGGCGAGGTCGCGGTCATTCAAGACACGCAGGGTGATGCCGAACAGTTTCGCCGAGGTGGCATCGTATAGCATGCCGAAAGCCGCGCGGTCGCCTATGGCGATCCTCGCGATAAGCGCCTCGATCTGTTGCCTGTCGGCCATCATGCCCTCACCGATTGACCCCATGTGTAAAGGCCCGGTCGCAAATGGCAAGGGCGGCGCGGCTTGCCCTTGCCACTTATCGCTTTATGCTGCACCAAACGGGCAGGATCGGGCCGGACGAGGAAGGATAAGCGATATGGCGGATGGCAGCATGGACTTGAACACGAAACCGACCGAGGAAATCTCGGTCCGCGATGTATTCGGCATCGATACGGACATGGTGGTCAAGGGGTTTGCCGAGCGCACCAACCGCGTGCCGGACCTGGACCCGACCTACAAGTTCGATCCCGACACGACGCTGGCCATTCTGGCCGGGTTTTCGCGCAACCGGCGCGTGATGATCCAGGGCTATCATGGCACCGGCAAATCGACCCATATTGAACAGGTGGCGGCACGGCTGAACTGGCCCTGCGTGCGCGTCAACCTTGACAGCCACATCAGCCGGATCGACCTGATCGGCAAGGATGCGATCAAGCTGCGCGACGGCAAGCAGGTGACCGAGTTTCACGAAGGCATCTTGCCTTGGGCGCTGCGCAATCAGGTCGCCATCGTGTTCGACGAATATGACGCTGGCCGCGCCGACGTGATGTTCGTGATCCAGCGCGTGCTGGAGCATGACGGCAAGCTGACCCTGCTGGACCAGAACGAAATCATCACGCCCAACCCCTATTTTCGCCTGTTCGCCACCGCCAACACCGTTGGTCTGGGCGACACGACGGGGCTGTATCACGGCACCCAGCAGATCAACCAGGCCCAGATGGACCGCTGGTCGCTGGTCGCCACGCTGAACTATCTGTCGCATGACGCGGAATGCGCCATCGTGCTGTCGAAGAACCCCCATTACAACACCGAGACCGGGCGCAGGACGGTGTCGCAGATGGTGCATATCGCCGGGCTGACGCGCACCGCCTTCATGAATGGCGATCTGTCCACGGTGATGAGCCCGCGCACGGTGATCAACTGGGCACAGAACGCCGAGATCTTCCGCAATGTCGGGTATGCTTTCCGGCTGTCCTTTCTGAACAAATGCGACGAGTTGGAGCGGCAGACCGTGGCCGAGTTCTATCAGCGCTGTTTCGACGAGGAACTGCCTGAAAGCGCCGCGAGTCTGGCAATGAAGTGATCCAAATGTGAGGCGCTGGCGCGCCTCGCAGGTTTTGCGCGCCCGATGGGCGCGCGGTGCCTCCGGCGGGAGTTTATCGGCAAGATGAAGCCCGCGCGCAGGCGCAAGCCCAAGGTGGAACCAGATGGCCCAGAAGACCGACAACCCCGCCGATCCGTTCAAAAAGGCCCTCGCCGAGGCCACCAAGGTCATGGCCGATGATGCCGAACTGAACGTCAGCTACTCGGTCGATCCCGCGGGGCTGGCGGGCGATCAGATGCGCCTGCCGCAGGTCAGCCGTCGGATGACCCGCGACGAGGTGCTGCTGGCGCGCGGCACGGCGGATGCGCTGGCCATGCACCGCCGCTATCATGATGACGGTCTGCATGCGAAATACCGTCCCCAGGGCGACATGGCCCGCGACATCTACGAGGCGATGGAAACCGCCCGCTGCGAGGCGATGGGCGCGCGCGACATGCCCGGCACCGCGGGCAACATCGACGCCAAGATCGGGCACGAGGCCGCGCGGCTGGGCTATGACCAGATCACGCAGGCCGCCGACGCACCGCTGGCCACCGCCGCCGGTTATCTGGTGCGCCACATGGCCACCGGCCGCGACCTGCCTGACGGGGCGCGCAACGTGATGGACCTGTGGCGTGGCCATATCGAGGGTCAGGCCGGGGCCACGCTGGGCAATCTGGACGCAATCCTGTCGGACCAGACCGAATTCGCCCGTCTGGCGCGCAAGGTGATCGAGGATCTGGGCTATGGCGATCAGCTGGGCGATGACCCCGATCAGCCCGATGACGATCAGGACGACGCGCAGGACAGCGCCGAGGAAGAGGACCAGCCCGACAGCACCGGCGAGGACGACAACGAGGACGAGGATGCAGATGCCTCGCCCGAGCAGTCGCAGGACGAGCAGCAGGATGCCAGCCAGGCGCAGGTCAGCATGGACGAGCTGGCCGACGAGGAAATGAGCGAGGAGACCGAGCTGCCCGAGGGCGAGGCCCCGCTGGAACCGCCCGGTCCTGCGCCGGTCTCGGATGCCGATCCCAACTATGCCGTCTATGCCGCCGCGTATGACGAGGAAATCCCGGCAGAGGAACTGGCCGAACCGGCCGAGCTGGAACGGCTGCGGGCCTATCTGGACCAGCAGCTTGATCCGCTGAAAGGGGCCGTGGGCCGTCTGGCCAACAAGTTGCAGCGCCGCCTTCAGGCGCAGCAGAACCGCAGCTGGCTGTTCGACATGGAAGAGGGCATTCTGGATGCCGGTCGTCTGGCGCGCGTTGTCGCCAACCCCACCACGCCGCTGTCGTTCAAGGTGGAAAAGGATACCGAGTTCCGCGACACGGTGGTGACGCTGCTGCTGGACAACTCGGGCAGCATGCGGGGCCGCCCGATCAGCATCGCCGCGATCTGCGCCGATGTTCTGGCGCGCACGCTGGAACGCTGCGACGTCAAGGTCGAGATCCTGGGCTTTACCACCCGCGCGTGGAAGGGCGGGCAGGCGCGCGAGAAATGGCTGGCCGAGGGCCGCCCGCAGCAGCCCGGCCGCCTGAACGATCTGCGCCACATCATCTACAAATCTGCCGATGCGCCCTGGCGGCGGGTGCGGCCCAACCTTGGGCTGATGATGAAAGAGGGGCTGCTGAAGGAAAACATCGACGGCGAGGCGCTGGAATGGGCGCACCGCCGCATGGCCAAGCGTCCAGAAGCGCGCAAGATCCTGATGGTGATCTCGGACGGCGCGCCGGTCGATGACAGCACCCTGTCGGTGAACCCGGCCAATTACCTGGAAAAGCACCTGCGCGACGTGATCGAGATGGTCGAGCGGCGCAAGATGGTCGAGTTGATCGCCATCGGCATCGGCCATGACGTGACGCGCTATTATCAGCATGCGGTCACGATCACCGATGTGGACCAGTTGGCGGGCGCGATGACCGAGCAGCTGGCCGCGCTGTTTGACAAGGATCCGCGCGCAAGGGCGCGGTTCCTGGGGATGAGGCGCGCAAGCTGAGCCCGAGGCGCCGTTTCCAAGACTGCACCGCGGCCAGACCCGGCCCGGTGACGCATGACTGACATCCGCGAGGCCCCATGTTCCAGAGTTTCGACACCACCGCCAGCCCCGAGCATGGCCCCGCCCGACTGGCGCAGTTGCGCGACCGGATGCGGGCCGAGGGGCTGGCAGGGTTCCTTGTTCCGCGCGCCGATGCCCATCAGGGCGAATACGTCGCCCCCCATGATGCGCGGCTGGAATGGCTGACCGGGTTCACCGGATCGGCGGGCTTTTGCATCGCGTTGATGGATGTGGCCGGTGTGTTCGTCGATGGGCGCTATCGCACGCAGGTCAAGCATCAGGTCGATCTGGATGCCTTTACCCCTGTCGACTGGCCCGAGACGCAGCCCGCGCCTTGGCTGCGCCAGAAAATAGACGTCGGGCGTATCGGGTTTGACCCCTGGTTGCACACCCCGTCCGAGATCGCGCGGATCGAAAAGGGGCTGGCGGGCAGCGACATCATCCTGACCCCCTGCGCCAACCTGGTCGATCAGATCTGGCCGGATCAGCCTGCGCCGCCCGCCGGGGCCATCACCCCCTACCCCGAACGGCTGGCAGGCGAGGCGCATGGCGACAAGATCACCCGCCTTGCCGCGCAGTTGCGCAACCAGTGGCAGCAGGCGGCGGTGATCACGCTGCCGGATTCGATTGCATGGCTGCTCAACATCCGGGGCAGTGACATCCCGCGCAACCCGATCCCGCATGCCTTTGCGATCCTGCACGACAGCGGGCAATGCACGCTGTTCGCCGACGCCGCCAAGCTGGGCGACGATCTGCGCGCCCATCTGGGCGAGGTGGTGACGATCCGGCCCGTGGCGGCCTTTGCCCCCGCGCTGCGGTCCCTCACCGGGCCGGTGCGGGTCGATCCCGACAGCGCCCCGGTCTGGATCGTGCAGCAACTCGACGAGGCGGGCGTGACCCATGTGACAGGGCAAGACCCCTGCATCCTGCCCAAGGCCACCAAGACCCGCGCCGAAATCGCCGCCACCCGCGAGGCGCATCTGCGCGACGCCGCGGCGATGTGCGAATTCCTGTGCTGGTTCGACGCGCAATCCCCGGGCCAGATCACCGAGATCGACGTGGCCACCGCGCTGGAAGGGTTCCGCCGCTCCAGCAACGCCCTGCTGGACATCAGTTTCGAGACCATCGCCGGCACCGGCCCGCATGGCGCGATCATGCATTACCGGGTGACGCATGACACCAATGCCACGCTTGAGGATGGCCACATGATCGTGGTGGATTCGGGCGGGCAGTATCTGGATGGCACCACCGATATCACCCGCACCCTTGCGATGGGCGATGTGGGCGACGAGGAAAAGGCCTGTTTCACCCGCGTGCTGCGCGGCATGATCGCCATATCACGCCTGCGCTTTCCGCGCGGGTTGGCCGGGCGCGATCTCGACGCTGTCGCGCGCTATCCGCTTTGGGTAGCGGGGCAGGATTTCAACCACGGCACCGGGCATGGCGTCGGTGTCTATATGTGCGTGCACGAAGGGCCACAGCGGCTGAGCCGGGTGTCCGAGGTGCCGCTGCAACCCGGCATGATCCTGTCGAACGAGCCGGGATATTACCGTGAGGGCGCGTTCGGAATACGGCTGGAAAACCTGATCGTGGTGCAGGAGGCGCCGGACCTGCCCGGCGGTGACCCGCGCCCGATGCATGATTTCGAAACGCTGACCTATGTGCCGATCGACCGCCGCCTTGTGCTGCCCGGTCTTTTGAGCGATGAAGAACGCGACTGGTTGAACGACTATCACGCCGCGTGCCGGGACAAGATCGCATCTCGTTTGTCGGCAAAGGCGCAGGTATGGCTGGAAACGGCCACCGCGCCGCTGTGACGGATGACACGAAACCGTCATGCAACGCGGTCACAAAGCAAAAAAACAATACTGAAAAGGGGGACTGCCAGATGGCAAGCGATATCACGATCACACGGGCCGAGGGCACATGGGTGGTGCGCGCAGGCGGCGCGGTTCTGGGCGAAAGCGCCGATGCGCTGGAACTGACCGAGGGCGACATGCCGCCGGTCATCTACTTCCCGCGCGACGATATCGCGATGGCCTTTCTGGATGCGACCGATCACAGCACCCGTTGTCCGCACAAGGGCGATGCCAGCTATTTCTCGATCGTCACCAAAAGCCGCACGCTGGAAAACGCCGCTTGGAGCTATGAAAACCCCAAGGATGACGTCGCCCGGATCAAGGATCACCTGGCCTTCTACACCAGCGACGCCGTGGCCGTGGAGCAGTTGTAGGCGGCCCGGGCGCGCGTGGTCTCGTTCTAGGAATGCTCTTCCGCCGCCGTGGCCGACAAGGCCCGGTTGAAGGTCTTGAGAGCATCGACATGAAACAGCGCGCCCAACAGCTTTTCACCGTCGCCCTCGGGCGTGGTGACAGGCAGGAATGGCACGCCTGCGCGGTCGAACAGCGGCATCGCCTCTTCCAGGGTCGCGTTGAAATCGACTGAAATCCCGTCCTCGATCATCTCGAGGCAGGTCTCCTCATTGGCCGTCCCCGGATCGCCAGGCTTGCGCATCAGGATCCCCGCGCGGAACATCGCCAGCAGATAGGCCTGCGGACCGGCGGCCAGATGCACGCCCCGCCGCTCCAGCTGTGTCAGAAAAAACGAACGGTCCACCAGACGCGAGGCGATGGCGGTCGAGACCGACACCGATACCATCACCGCCAGCCCGGTCTGCCAGTCGCCGGTCAGTTCGAACACGATTAGCGTGGTCGAGATCGGCGCGCCCAGCACGGCCGCGGCAACAGCGCCCATGCCCGCCAGCGCATACAGTGACAGGCTGCCCGAGACATCGGGAAACAGCCCCGTCGCGAACAGCCCAAAGGCCAGCCCGGTCAGCGCCCCCATCATCAGCGAGGGCGAGAACACCCCCCCGCCCATACGCCCGCCGATGGTGATGGCGACCGCCAGGCATTTCAACACGGCGAACACAACCGCCTCGTGCCACATCAACTGCCCGGTCAGTGCCAGCGACGTGGTTTCATACCCGACCCCTATGATATGCGGAAAGCCGATGGCGATCACGCCCAGCAGCGCCCCCGCCAGCGTGGGCCGCAACCAGCACGGCAGACCGGTGCGCGCCTGCATCGCGTTGCCCAGATCCTCGGCCAGAAAGATCGCGCGCATGAACAGCACCGCCACCGCGCCGCAGACCAGCCCCAGCAGCAGAAAGGCGGGCAGTTCCTGATAGAATTGCAGGTCCGTCGCCTGCGGCAGGGTGAACTCGGTCACACCGCCGAATTCCAGCCGGTTGATCACCGTGCCAGCCGCCGACGCGATGACGATGGGGGCAAAGGCATGCACCGCGAAATGGCGCAACACCACCTCAAGCGCGAACAGCGCCCCGGCGATGGGCGCGTTGAAACTGGCCGACACGGCGGCGGCCACGGCACAGCCCAACAGGTCGCGCCCGGTGATGCCATCCGCCGCGATCCGGTTGCTGACCCAGGTCGAGATCACCCCGGCGATATGCACCACCGGCCCTTCGCGCCCGGACGACCCCCCCGATCCCAGCGTGATCATCGACGCCAGCGCCGAGGCGATACCGGCCTTTTTCTCGACCCGCCCGTTGTTCATCGCCGCGCCTTCGATCACGTCGGCCACCGACCGTACGCGCCCGTCGGGTGTGAACCAGTGAAGGATCAACCCCACAACGGTACCGCCCGCCACCGGGATCAGCAGCACCCAGTACCAGGGCAGCGTTTCGGCATAGCTGTGCAGGCGAGCCGCGTCGTCGATGCCATACAGCAGCGTTTGCAGCGCCTCGATTCCCTTGCGGAAAAACAGCGCGGCGAATCCGGCGGCAATGCCGATGGCCAGCGCGATCAGCCAGAACTGGAACTTTGACGACCCCTGCGTGCGCAGCAATCGCCAGGCGTCGCGAAATCCGCCGATCATGCCGCGCCATTGCTCTATCAGAAACTGCCGCACGACCTGCCCTTTTCCCCCGCTGTCGCCTGCCCTATTGTGGCGCGAAATCACCTGACGACGGAGAACCACGATGACGATCCCGGCCGCGCTGGATGCGCTTGACCAAGTGTTAGGCCAACGGCTGAGCCGGTCCAAGCCCGATCTGGACCAACATGCCGCATCCGAGACGTGGTTTGCCGCCGCGCCCCCCGATGCCGTGGCCTATCCACAAGACACCGACGAGGTCTCGGCGCTGATGGCGATCTGCGCGCAGCACGATTGCCCGGTGATCGGCTGGGGGGCCGGCACCTCGCTTGAAGGGCAGGCGCAGGCGTTCTCGGGCGGTGTGGTGGTGGATTTCCGGCACATGGACAAGGTGCTGGAAATCAACGCCGAGGATATGGATGTGCGCGTGCAGCCCGGCATCACCCGCGAGGCGCTGAACACCGAATTGCGCGCGACGGGTTTGTTCTTTCCGGTCGATCCGGGCGCCAATGCCAGCCTGGGCGGCATGGCGATGACCCGCGCCAGCGGCACCACGGCGGTCAGATATGGCACCATGCGCGACAACGTGCTGGGAATGGAGGTGGTGCTGGCCGACGGGCGGGTGATCCGCACCGGCACGCGGGCGCGCAAATCATCTGCAGGCTACGATCTGACCGGGCTGATGGTCGGGTCCGAGGGCACGCTTGGGCTGGTCACCGAACTGACCCTGCGCCTGCAAGGCCAGCCTGAGGCGATCACCGCCGCCGTCTGCGCCTTTCCCGACATGGGGGCTGCCGTGGGCGCGGTGATCGAGGTGATCCAGACCGGCCTGCCGATGGCGCGGATCGAATTCGTCGATGCCGCCATGGCGCGCATCTTCAACGCGGCCAGCGGCGCGGACATGCCCGAAACCCCGCATCTGATGGTGGAATTTCACGGCTCGGCGGGCGGCGTGCAGGAACAGGCCAAAGCCTTTGGCGACATCGTGCGCGACCATGGGGCCACCGGGTTCGACTGGGCCACCCGCCCCGAGGACCGCAACAGGCTGTGGGAGATGCGCCACCGCGCGCATTGGTCCACGCTGGCCAGCGCGCCGGGCAAGCGCGCGCTGGTGACGGACATCTGCGTGCCGATCTCGGCGCTGGCGCAGGCGGTCGAGGAGACCGCCGCCGACATCGCCGCCAGCCCCGTCACCGGGCCGATTCTGGGCCATGTGGGCGATGGCAATTTCCACGCCATCCTGCTGTTCGACCCCGCCGACGCGGAGGAACTGGCCACGGTCAAGGACCTGTCGCACCGCATGGCGACCCGCGCGCTGGCGATGGGCGGCACCTGCACCGGCGAGCATGGCATCGGCGTGGGCAAGCTGGGTTACATGCAGGCCGAACATGGCGAGGCGTGGGCGGTCATGGGCGCGCTGAAAGCGGCGCTGGACCCCGGCAATATCCTCAACCCCGGCAAGCTGGTGCCGCAGGGGGGCTAGCCTGCCTTCCCCTTTGACACGCAACAGGCTAGAGACGCTGCAAATTCCGGATCACGAGAGGCAAGCCAATGGGCATGGACAAGACCTTTGACGCCGCCGAGGCCGAACCGCGGCTGTATCAGGCATGGATGGAGGCCGGGGCATTCCGCGCCGGGGCCAATGCGTCGCGCGACGAAAGCTTTACCATCATGATCCCGCCGCCCAACGTGACCGGGGCTTTGCATGTCGGCCATGCCTTCAACAACACGCTTCAGGATGTGCTGGTGCGCTGGCACCGGATGCGCGGCTTCGACACGCTGTGGCAGCCCGGGCAGGATCACGCGGGCATCGCCACGCAGTTGCAGGTGGAAAAACTGCTCAAGAGCAGCGGCCAGCCGGGCCGCCGCGAGTTGGGCCGCGAGGCGTTTCTGGGCAAGGTCTGGGACTGGAAGGCGCAGTATGGCGACACCATCATCACGCAGTTGCAGCGGCTGGGCTGTTCCTGCGACTGGGAGCGCAACGCCTTTACCATGTCCGGCGCACCCGGCGCGCCCGAGGCCGACAGCGCGGGCAATTTCCACGACGCCGTGATCAAGGTCTTTGTCGAGATGTACACCAAGGGCCTGATCTATCGCGGCAAGCGGCTGGTCAACTGGGACCCGCATTTCGAGACCGCGATTTCCGACCTTGAGGTCGAGAATATCGAGGTCGACGGCCACATGTGGCACTTCAAATACCCGCTGGCGGGCGGGGCCACCTATACCTACGTCGAAAAGGACGAGGACGGGAACACGCTTTTCGAGGAGGAGCGCGATTACATCAGCATCGCGACCACCCGGCCCGAAACCATGCTGGGCGATGGCGCGGTGGCGGTGCACCCGTCCGACGAACGCTATGCGCCCATCGTCGGCAAGCTGTGCGAGATTCCGGTGGGGCCAAAGGAACATCGCCGCCTGATCCCGATCATCACCGACGACTACCCCGACCCCGATTTCGGCAGCGGCGCGGTCAAGATCACCGGCGCGCATGATTTCAACGACTATGGCGTGGCAAAACGTGGCGGCATCCCGTGCTATCGCCTGATGGACACGCGCGGGGCGATGCGCGCCGATGGCGCCCGCTATGCCGAGGCCGCCGCCATTGCGCAGGCCGTGGCCAATGGCGAGCGGGAACTGACCGAGGCCGAGGCGGACGCGCTGAACCTTGTGCCCGACCACCTGCGCGGGCTGGACAGGTTCGAGGCGCGTGACCGCGTGGTCGAAGAGATCACCGCCGAAGGGTTGGCCGTGATGACATTGGCGACGGACCCGCGTCTAGGCAAGGCCGCCGAGAAAGCCCCGGTCGAGCCGTCTGAAGGCGGCGAGATGCGCACCGAGGATCAGAACCTTGTGCCGCTGGTCGAGGCGAAAAAGATCATGCAGCCCTTTGGCGACCGCTCGGGCGTGGTGATCGAGCCGATGCTGACCGATCAGTGGTTCGTCGATGCGCAAAAGGTCGTCGGCCCCGCGCTGGACGCCGTGCGCGACGGGCGCACCAAGATCATGCCCGAAAGCGGCGAAAAGACCTATTTCCACTGGCTCGAGAATATCGAGCCGTGGTGCATCAGCCGCCAGTTGTGGTGGGGGCACCAGATTCCGGTGTGGTATGGGTTCGACCTGTCCGGCGCAGGATTCACCGACGACGAAGGCGACGGCGCGCTGGACCTTGTGGAAATGGCCCGGCTGCTTGACATGCAACGGCTGCTGCAGGGCGATGAGCGGCACCACGCGGCAACCGATTTCGACACGGTCAAAGCGCAGTTCGGCGATGTGCTGGCAAGCCTGCCGACACCGCTGAACCATGCAAGACTGGTCGAAGTGGCCGACCGTCACGAGGCCGCGCAGACCTTCGCGGCAAGCCTTGCCGAGTACGAGGCGAACGATCAGGACCCGACCCTGCTGGTCTATCCCGTCTGGCGCGACCCCGACGTTCTGGACACGTGGTTTTCGTCCGGTCTGTGGCCCATCGGCACGCTGGGCTGGCCCGAGGACACGCCCGAGATGCGCAGGTATTTCCCCACCGATGTGTTGATCACCGGGTTCGACATCCTGTTCTTCTGGGTGGCGCGGATGATGATGATGCAACTGGCCGTGGTCGATCAGGTGCCGTTCCACACCGTCTACCTGCACCAGCTTGTGCGCGACGAAAAGGGACAGAAGATGTCCAAGACCAAGGGGAACGTGATCGACCCCCTTGATATCGTGGACGATTACGGCGCCGATGCGCTGCGGTTCACCATGGCGCAGATGGCAGCCATCGGCGGCGTGCTGAAGCTGAGCCGCGACCGGATCAAGGGCTATCGCAACTTTGGCACCAAGCTGTGGAACGCCTGCCGCTTTGCCGAGATGAATGGCGTCTGGGAGGGGCACGCGACGCAAGCCGCCCCGCCCGCCGCCACGGCCACGGTCAACCGCTGGATCATCGGGGAAACCGGGCGCGTGCGCGAAACCGTGGATCAGGCCCTGAGCGAGTATCGGTTCAATGACGCGGCCAATACGCTTTATGCCTTTGTCTGGGGGCGGGTCTGCGACTGGTACGTGGAATTCTCGAAACCGCTGCTGGCCGAGGGCGCGGCGGAACGCGACGAGACGCAAAAGGTGATGGCCTGGGTGCTGGATCAGTGCATGATCCTGCTGCACCCGATCATGCCCTACATGACCGAGGAGCTGTGGGGCCAGACCGGCACGCGCGCCAGGATGCTGGTCCACGCAGACTGGCCGGGCTACGGGGCCGAGCTGGCCGATGCGCAGGCCGACCGCGAGATGGGCTGGGTGATCGGGCTGATCGAAGAGGTGCGATCAGTGCGCGCGCAGATGCATGTGCCCGCCGGGGCCTATGTGCCGCTGCTGGTGACAGGTCTTGGCGCCGAGCAACGCGCGGCCTGGGCGCGCAACGAGGTGCTGGCAAGGCGGCTGGCGCGGATCGAGACGCTGACCGAAGCCGACAGCTTTCCCAAGGGCACGGCGACGATTGCGATGGAGGGCGGCACGTTCGGGCTGCCATTGGCCGATATCATCGACGTGGCCGAGGAAAAGGCGCGGCTGGAAAAGACGCTTGGCAAGCTGGCCAAGGAACTGGGCGGGCTGCGCGGGCGGCTGAACAACCCCAACTTCGTCGCCAGCGCGCCCGAAGAGGTGGTGATCGAGACGCGCGAGACGCTGGCCGCGAAAGAGGGTGAAGAGGCGCAGATCAAGGCCGCCATCGCGCGGCTGGCCGAACTGGGCTGAGGCAGTCTGGTCCCTGCGGGGCGGGTCAGGGGGGCGCTGCCCCCCCTTGGTTTAGCGGGGGGCGCTGCCCCCCGTCCCCTTGCAGGGGACTCCCCCCGGGATATTTGTAGAGAGAGGAAACCGGCAGCGGTCAGCCGAAGTTCGGCGCGCGGCCTTGCATGTTGGCGGCGATGATTTCCATCTGATGCGGCTTGCCGATCAGCTCGGCCTGTTCGCGGCTTTCCTCGTACAGCACGGTTGCAGCATCCGCGCCGCTTTCGGCCACGTCGATCAGGCGTTTGGCCGCGCGCGTGCCGCTGGGCGATTTGCCCGCGATGACCTGCGCCAGCACGCGGGCGTCCTCAAGCGGGGTGTCGGACAGGCGTGTGACAAGGCCCATCCCCTGCCCTTCGGCGGCGGTCAGCGGCTCGGCGGTATAGGTCAGCAGGCGCAGCACGTCCGAGCGCAGCAGATGCGGCCAGATCACCATGCCGCCCATGTCGGGGACAAGGCCCCATTTCGCCTCCATGATCGCCAGCTTGGTCTCGGGATGCGCGATGCGGATGCAGGCGCCCATGGCCAGTTGCAGACCCGCGCCATAGGCCACGCCCTGCATCGCGGCGATCACCGGAACCGGCACTTTGCGCCAGACCATACAGACCTCTTGCATCAGGTTGCTGTCGCCATGGGTGCGCGGCATCACCCGCTCGACCGGGTCTTGCGCGGCGAATTTGGCAAAGCTGGCCACGTCCAGCCCGGCGCAGAATCCCCGCCCCTCGCCCGACAGCACGACGGCGCGGATGTCGGTGTTGTCGATCAGGGCGGTGCCTGCCGCCACAATTGCCTCGGCCATGTCGGGATCGACGGCGTTCATCTTGTCGCCCCGGGTCAGCGTGACATGGGCGATGTGGTCCTTGATTTCGGTTGTGACGCGGCTCATCTGGGCCCTCCCTTTCGCTTTTGACGCAGCTTCGCCCGAAGCGCGCGCGCAGGGCAAGCCTGCCCTTGCGTCGCAAACCCGCTTGCCCCCGCCGCATCTGTCGCGTTATGCCATTGCCATGACCGGATACCGCCTGACCCCCTTGGCAGAAAGCCTGCCCTCGACCGTGCCGTTTGTCGGCCCTGAAACCCAGGAACGCCAGAATGGCCGCCCGTTTCGTGCCCGTCTGGGCGCGAACGAAAGCCTGTTCGGCCCCTCGCCCCGCGCGGTGGTGGCGCTGGAACAAGCCTCGCGCGAGATATGGAAATACGGCGACAGCATCAGCCATGACCTGCGCGAAGCGCTGGCGCGGGCTCATCGGGTGGCGCCGGACCATATCATGGTGGGCGAAGGCATCGACGGCATCCTGGGCTATCTGGTGCGACTGATCGTGGCCCCGGGCGACGCGGTGGTGACCTCCGACGGGGCCTATCCGACCTTCAACTATCACGTGGCCGGGTTCGGCGGCGTGCTGCACAAGGTCGCCTATGTCGACGATCACGAAGACCCGGCCGCGCTGTTTGCCAAGGCGGCCGAGGTCGGGGCCAAGCTGGTCTACATGTCCAACCCCGACAACCCGATGGGCACCTGGCATGACGGTGCCGCCCTTGCCCATGCCATCGATGCGCATCTGCCCGAGGGCTGCCTGCTGGTTCTGGACGAGGCCTATATTGAGTTTGCCCCGGACGGCACCGCCCCCGAGATCGACCCGAACGATCCGCGCGTGATCCGCACGCGGACGTTCTCGAAGATCCACGGCATGGCCGGTGCGCGCGTGGGCTATGCCATCGGGGCGCCGGGGCTGATCGCGGCCTTTGACCGGGTGCGCAACCATTTCGGCATGAACCGCGCCGCGCAGGCGGGGGCCTTGGCGGCGCTGCTGGACACCGCCTATACGGCACAGACTCGGGCAGCGGCCGAGCGCGCGCGCGACCGGATTGCCGAGATCGCGGCGGCGCATGGGCTGACGTCGCTGCCCTCGGCCACCAATTTCGTCGCGGTCGATCTGGGCGGCGATGGCGCGCTGGCGCAGCGATTCCTGACCGAGATGAACGCGCGTGGCGTGTTCATCCGCATGCCGGGTGTCGCGCCTCTCGATCGTTGCGTGCGCATCAGCTGCGGGCGGGACGAGGATCTGGACATTCTGGAAGAAGAGTTCGGCCCCGCGCTCGAGATCGCAAGGCAGGGCTGAAGCCCGCCGATCCCGGCCCGGCCTGCAAAGTTCACTCGCTTTTCACCAAAGCCACGTTACTCTTTCCCCGTGGCAAGGAGTGGCGGCGATGCGCGATCATCGGATGGGCCGGGCGCCCGACTTTACCAATGCGGCACTTTTCATGGGGTTCGTGAACCTGATCTGGGTGTTTGGCGTGATCTGGGCTGTGTACGGGATGGGCGCGGTTCTGGCGCTGGCCTATGGCCTGCATCTGGCCATCGCGCGGCTGGGGCGACGTTAGGCCGCCCGCCTATGCCGCACCGGCGATGACCGTGCTTGCCGCCTCCAGCGCGCCCTGACCATGCGGGATGTCCAATGCCTTGAGCCCGGCATCGATGCTGGCCAGGACACCCAACACCATATGCGCGTTCACATGCCCCATGTGTCCGATGCGGAAAAACCCGTGCCACGCCGGATCGTTCGGTTCGGCCATGCCCAGCCCGATTCCCAGCGTCACGCCGGCCTTGTCCTGCAACCAGCCGCGCAAGGCCGATCCGTGCGGCGCGCCGATGCGCAGCGAGGTGACGGCATGCGAGCGATGCGCCGCGTCGGGCATGTTCAGCGCCAGCGGCCCGTGCTGCCCCCAGACCTCGCACGCGGCCCAGATCGCGCGGGCCAGTGCCGCGTGACGGGTCCAGACCGCCTCGATCCCTTCGCCGTGGATCATGTCCAGCGACTCGCGCAGGCCGAACAGGTGATGCGTGGGCGCGGTGCCGCCCCAGTATTGATAGAACCCCTGCGGATTGGCGCGCGGTGTCCAATCCCAATAGCGGCTGACGCGGGGCATGGCCGCGCGCACCTCGGCCGCCCTGGGGCTGAAGAACACGAAGCTCAGACCAGGCGGCACCATCAGCCCCTTCTGGCTGCCTGCCACAATCACATCGACGCCCCAGGCGTCCATCTCGAACACGTCGCAGGCCAGCGAGGCGATGCAATCGGCCATCAGCAGCGCGGGATGGCCCGCCGCGTCGATGGCGGCGCGCACGGCGGCCACGTCGTTACGGATCGAGGTCGAGGTATCCACATGCGTGACCAGCACCGCCTTGATCCGGCCAGCCGTATCAGCGCGCAGCGCCTCTTCCACGCGGCCAGCGTCCAGCGGGGTGGACTTGCCAAAGTCGATGATATCCGTCTCGATCCCCAACCCCTGCGCCATATCGGCCCAGCCATGGCCGAAACGGCCGGTGGCGGGCACCAGCACCGCCTCGCCGGGGGCGACGGTGTTGGCCAGGGCAGCCTCCCACGCGCCGTGGCCGTTGGCGATGTAGATCGCGACGTGATGCTCGGTGCGGGCCACGCGGCGCAGGTCGGGGATCAGCCCTGCCGCCATGTCGATCAGATCGCCTTCGTATATGTTGGGCGAGGCGCGGTTCATCGCGCGCAGAACACGGTCGGGCATCACCGAAGGGCCCGGAATGGCAAGATATTCGCGCCCGTAAGACAACGTCATGGCAAGACTTTCCTGATTGCATCCGGGGCACCCTATCGCCACCTTCGCCACCGTCAAGACCGACCACGCCGGCCCCTTGGGTAAACTTGCCACCGGCGCGGGCAGCGGATAGGACGGTAGGACCGAAACCGCAGGATCAGGCACAGCGTGCGCACCCCGTTCCCCCCATCCGCCAGCCGCCGCAAGGGTCGCACGGCATGAGCGCCCGGCCCCGCGATCCGGGCACGTTCCGCGTGCTGATGGGCTGGTTCTGGCGCGGCTATCTGCATCGCCATGCCGGGCTGGTGGCCTTTGCCATGGTTCTGATGGCGGTCGAAGGCGGGATGCTGGGCGCGCTCAGCTACATGATGCAGCCCATGTTCGACAAGGTCTTCGTCGAAGGCGATCAGGCCGCGCTGTGGTGGGTGGGTTTTGGCATCCTGGGCATCTTCATCGTGCGCGCCATCGCCAATGTGGGCCAGCGCGTGATGCTGTCGGTGGTCGAGCAGCGCACCGCCGCCGGGCTGCGCCACGACCTGCTGGATCACCTGATGACGCTGGATGGCAGTTTTCACCAGACCCACCCGCCCGGCTATCTGCTGCAACGGGTGCAGGGCGATGTCGACGCGGTCAAGGCGCTGTGGACGGCGATCATCACCGGCGCGGGGCGCGACATGATCTCGCTGGTGATCCTGCTGGGTGTGGCGCTCAGCGTGGATTGGGTCTGGACGCTGGTGGCCTGCATCGGCATTCCGCTGATGCTGGTGCCTGCCAATGTGGCGCAGCGGTTCGTCCGCCGCCGCTCGCGCGAGGCGCGCGATCTGGGCGCGGGGCTGGCCACCCGGCTGGACGAGGTGTTTCACGGCATCGTCCCGGTCAAGCTGAACCTGCTGGAACGCTATCAGTCCAACCGCTACCGCGCGCTGACCCGCCGCCTTGTGCGGGCCGAGGTGCGTGCCCGCATCGGATCGGCCGCGCTGCCGGGGCTGGTGGATATCATGGCGGGGCTTGGGTTTCTGGGCGTCGTCGTCTTTGGCGGGCAGCAGATCATGGCCGGCGAAAAGACCATCGGCGAGTTCATGTCGTTCTTCACCGCCATCGGTTTCGCGTTTGAGCCGCTGCGCCGTCTGGGCGCAATCAGCGGCGTCTGGCAGGCCGCCGCCGCCGCACTTGAGCGGCTCAAGGAGTTGATGGAAACGCCCGCCACCGTGCTGTCGCCCGCCAGACCCGTCCCCGCCCCCACCGGCACCCCGGGGGTCGAACTTCGCGATGTCACGCTGAACTATGGCGACACGCCGGTGTTGCGCGGGGCCAGCCTGCGCGCGGCGGCCGGTCAGACCACCGCGCTGGTGGGGGCCTCGGGGGCGGGCAAATCCACCGTGTTCAACCTGCTGACCCGGCTGATCGACACCTCCTCGGGGCAGGTTCTGGTGGGCGGCACCGATGTGCGCGACCTGGCCCTGCCCGATCTGCGCGGGCTGTTCTCGGTCGTGTCGCAGGATGCCGCGCTGTTCGATGACAGCCTGCGCGAAAACATCCTGCTGGGGCGCAGCGATGTCACCGATGCGCGGCTGGCCGAGGTGCTGGAGGCCGCGCATGTGTCGGATTTCCTGCCCAACCTGTCGGACGGGCTGGACACGCAGGTGGGGCCGCGCGGCTCGGCCCTGTCGGGCGGGCAGCGCCAGCGCGTGGCGATCGCCCGCGCCCTGCTGCGCGACACGCCGATCCTGCTGTTGGACGAGGCGACATCGGCGCTGGATGCGGAATCGGAACGCACCGTGCAGCAGGCGCTGGACCGTCTGTCCAAGGGCCGCACGACGCTGGTGATCGCGCACCGGCTGTCCACTGTGCGCGGTGCCGACAAGATCGTGGTGATGGAAAAAGGCCGCGTCATCGACGAGGGCCGGCACGACGAACTGCTGTCCCGCGGCGGCACCTATGCGCGGCTGCATGACCTGCAATTCCGCAACGAAGGCCCCACCGCCGAGGCGCGCGCGACAAAACCCGTCGCGGACACCGAACCGCCCGCCCCGGCCCAGCCCAGCCTTTGGGCACGGCTGTTTGGCCGCTGAGGGGCTGTTGCACCTGCGCTGTGGGCCTATATCAAGGGGGCAAGACAGCAAGGGGGCTACATGACGCGCACAGTATTTCGCATCACCGGGGCAGATGCCCATGAATTCCTGCAAGGGCTGGTGACCAACGATGTCTCGCGGCTGACGTCAGGCCCGGTCTATGCCGCGATGCTGACGCCGCAGGGCAAGTATATCGCCGATTTCCTGCTGCTGGCGGATGGCGACGCGGTGTTGCTGGACGTGGAAGCCGGGCTGGCGCCCGCGCTGGCACAGCGGCTGGGCATGTACAAACTGCGCGCCGATGTGACGATCGAGGAAACAAACCTGCAAGTGCAGCGCGGCACTGGCCCCGCGCCCGAAGGCGCGGTGAGCGACCCGCGCCATCCGGCCCTTGGCTGGCGGCTGTATGGCGCGCAGGGCGGCGATGACGGCAGCGACTGGGACGCAATCCGCGTGGCCCATTGCATCCCCGAAACCAGAATCGAACTGACGCCCGAAAGCTATATCCTGGAGGCCGGGTTTGCGCGTCTGAACGGTGTGGATTTCCGCAAGGGATGCTATGTCGGGCAAGAGGTAACCGCCCGCATGAAACACAAGACCGAGTTGAAAAAGGGCCTGACGACCCTAGCCATCAATGGCTCGGCCCCTGTCGGATCGGCGATCACGTCAGGTGGCAAGCCCGCGGGCACGCTGTTCACCCAATCCGGCGGTCGCGCCATCGCCCATATGCGGTTTGACCGCATCGGCGAGGATATGCAGGCTGGCGAAGCGCGGCTTGCGCCGGATAAGGATCACGCCGAGACCTGAAACCGTAGGGTGGGTGCCAACCCACACATGGCGGAAGGTGGGTTGGCACCCACCCTACGGCGTCAGGCGCGCTCGGAGTATTCCATCGTCTCGGTGTTGACGATGATCGCCTCGCCCTGCCCCACAAACGGGGGCACGGTGATGCGCACGCCATTGTCCAGCAGCGCGGGCTTGAAGCTGTTGGCTGCGGTCTGACCCTTGACCACCGGCTCGGTCTCTTCGATCACACAGGTCACCTTTTGCGGCAGCGTCGCGTTCAGCGCCTCATCTTCATGGAACTCCACCAGAATGGTCATGCCGTCCTGAAGGAACGGCCGACGCTCGCCCAGGATCTCGGCATCCAGCTGCACCTGATCATAGGTTTCGGTATCCATGAAGATCAGCTGCCCCGAATCCTCGTACAGGAATTGCATGTCCTTTTGTTCCAGTCGCACCCGCTCGACCTTGTCAGCGCTGCGGAATCGTTCGTTCAGCTTGGAGCCGTTGCGCAGGTTTTTCATTTCAACCTGTGCAAAGGCGCCGCCCTTGCCGGGCTTGACGTGATCGACCTTGACCGCGACCCAAAGGCCGCCGTAATGTTCCAGCACGTTTCCGGGTCTGATCTCGTTTCCGTTGATTTTCGGCATAGTGACAAAACCTTGGCAAAAGGTTGATAGGATTTCGCCAGCACCTATATCTGGCGTGGTACCTGCTGACAAGACAACGAAATATCGTGTGGTCGGCGTAAAATCCATGCGTTTTTTGCATGACAGCTATGCATTTGCGCCCTATTCGAATCGTATCTAATCTGCCACAAGGGACGCCACGCCAAAATTGCAAGAGCAATAAAAACAAGGACGAAACATGAAAGATTTCGTTGACGGCACGGCTTTCAACAACGAACAGGGAAACCGTGCCCGCAAACTTTTCGCAGCAGTTGTACTGGCTGCGCTGGATGACGCCATCGCCGACGACAAGAAATACGGCAATGGCCCGGAACAGATCGCCCGCTGGGCCCGTTCACGCGACGGGCGCGAGGTGCTGTCCTGCGCCGGGATCGACCCCAACGAGCGGGTCGTGAAAGGGCTGATGGAATTCGTGTCCAAGGGTGTGCGCACCAGCGTTGCCCTGTCGCGCGAGGAAAGCGAGCGGCGTCACGCCGCGCAGCAGGCCGAAGCCGCCTGATCTGAAACGCTCCGGACGGAAAAGAAAAGGCGCGCTTTATGGCGCGCTTTTTCTTGTCGCCGGACAGGGATGCATCGGCCCATGGCGCGCGCGATCATGATTCAGGGCACCGGCTCGAACGTGGGCAAGTCGCTGTTTGTGGCGGGTCTGGCCCGTGCCTGCCTGCGCCGGGACCTTTCGCCCCTGCCCTTCAAGCCGCAGAACATGTCGAACAACGCCGCCGTCACCGCAGATGGCGGCGAGATTGGTCGCGCGCAGGCGTTGCAGGCCCGTGCGGCGGGCGTTGCCCCGCATACCGACATGAATCCCGTGCTGCTGAAACCCGAATCCGAGACCGGCGCGCAGGTCATCGTACAGGGTCAGCGTCTGGCGGCGGTCGAGGCGCGGGATTACGGCGGCATGCGGGCGCGGCTGATGCCGCGCGTGCTTGACAGCTTTCACCGTCTTGCCGCACGCGCCGATATCGTGCTGGTCGAAGGGGCCGGCAGCCCGGCCGAGGTCAACCTGCGCGCCCGCGACATCGCCAACATGGGCTTTGCCCGCGCCGCGGGCGTGCCTGTCGTGCTGGTCGGCGATATCGACCGGGGTGGCGTGATCGCGCAGATCGTGGGCACCCATGCGGTTCTGGACACGGACGACCGCGCGATGATCCGCGGCTTTGCGATCAACCGCTTTCGCGGCGATCCGCGCCTGTTCGACGACGGCCTGCCGGTGATCGAACAGGCCACCGGCTGGCCCTGTCTTGGCGTGGTGCCATGGTTCGACGCCGCATGGCGCCTGCCGGCCGAGGATGTGCTGGACATCGCCTCGCGCCCGGGCGGCGCGCTCAAGATCGCGGTGCCTCGCCTGCCCCGCATCGCCAATTTCGATGATCTGGACCCGTTGACGGCCGAGCCGGGTGTCACTGTCCAGATCATTGAACCCGGTCGCCCGCTGCCCGGCGATGCAGCACTTGTGCTGCTGCCCGGATCGAAATCGACCATCGCCGATCTGGCCGCCTTTCGCGCACAAGGATGGGACATCGACCTTGCCGCCCATATCCGCCGCGGCGGGCATGTGCTGGGGTTGTGTGGCGGCTACCAGATGTTGGGGCGCAGTATCGCGGATCCGCAGGGGCTGGAGGGTACAGCGGGGAGCGTGCCCGGCCTGGGCCATCTGGATGTGACCACCACCCTGGCCCCGGAAAAGCGGCTGGCGCTGACACGCGCCACCTATCTGCCCACGGGCGATACAGTGTCGGGCTATGAAATCCACCTGGGCCAGACCACCGGCCCCGATTGCGCGCGCGGCTGGTTGCAGGTCGCCGGTCAGGTCGAGGGTGCGGCCAACACCACGGGCCGCGTCATGGGCAGCTACCTGCACGGACTGTTCAGCGATGACGGGTTTCGCGCGGCGTTTCTGGCCCGGCTGGGGGCCGCATCCGATCTGGGCTACGAGGATGGGGTCGAAGTCACGCTGGACGCGCTGGCCGCGCATCTCGAGGTGCATCTGGATATCGACGCGCTGCTTGGCATGGCCGCCGAGGTCTGACGGCGCCAGTCAGCTACACGGTCAGTCGAATTCCTGCGATGACAGCGCGCGGTGGATTTCGCGGCGGACCAGTTTTCGCACGTTGCGGGTGATGCGCTCACCCAAGGCGCCCTGAAGTTCCTGCCGCACGATTTCAGCCACCAGTTCGCGCAACGCCTCTTCGTCGATCAGCCCGTCATCCTCGGCCAGAAAATCGAAATGGCTGCCCTCGTCGGTCGTGGTCTGG
Source organism: Lacimonas salitolerans (assembly GCF_042677865.1). NCBI lineage: Bacteria > Pseudomonadati > Pseudomonadota > Alphaproteobacteria > Rhodobacterales > Paracoccaceae > Lacimonas > Lacimonas salitolerans. Next base: position 68,394 of record NZ_JBHUDD010000057.1, read on the forward strand.
TTTGCACTTGGCTGCGGGTCGGGCGCATCCGCCACCGCCGCGTCGTCCTGCGCATCCGGCATGGCGGCGGCGCCATACAAGGTGCCGGACCAATCCTGGGTCGCCTCGGTGTCCTCCGCCTCTACCTGCGCACCTTCGGAAGGCTGCGTTGCGGGCGGGGTGTGTTGCGTCGCCGGTTCGTCGCTCGCTGGCTCGGACTGCTCGGGCTGATGGTCTTCCCATTCCAGGGCCGTGGCCACAGGGCCGGGATCGGGCGCATCGGCGTGGGGATCAACCGCCTCAGCCTCAGGCAGAGGCTCGGTCACCTCTTCGCTCACCGCGTCTTCCAGCACATACGCGGGGTCGTCATCCTCCTTGCGGCCAGCCTCCGGCGCGTCCTCCTGCTGGGTCGGTTCGGACACGCGCAAGGCAGGCGTCAGCACCAGCTTTCCCCGCTCGGGCGTCGGGGCCGCGGCCTGTTTCGGCCGGGCCTCCTCCGACACGAGCCTGCGAATCGACGACAGAACGTCCTCGATATCCGTTGTTTTCAGGGGATCCGACATGCCTGCGCCACCATTTCTGCTTTGGAGATCAGCTTACAGCCAGCCCAGCCTTCGCACAACAGATGCCAAGAAATTTACTGTCTTCCGATGCTTTGCAGCACCCGATCCAACTGCCGACCCTGCTGGCTGATCGCACTTGGGGCGTCCCGGACCATGTTGTAATACTCGGTCGGATCATATTGCGGCACGCGCAGGTTCAGGTTGTCCACCGTCAGCAGCCCCATGGCGCGCAGCAACGCGTAATAGGCCGTGTATTCATTCGATGCGGCGGTGATGCGGCTGGCCTGCGCGTTCAGCAGTTCCTGTTCCGCGTTCAGCACGTCCAGCGTGGTGCGCGCGCCCAGCGTCGCCTCTTCGCGGACACCGTCAAAGGCAACACGCGCGGCGCGGATCTGTTCGTCCACGGCCTCGATCGCGGCCTGCGCCACCTGCACCTGCGCATAGGCCCTGCCCACGTTCTGTGCGATGGTGCGCTGAGTCTCGAGCAAGGCACCGCGCTGCGCATCGCGCTGCGCGATCGCCCGGCGCGACAGGGCACGCAATTGCCCGCCCTGATAGATCACGCTGCCGGTCTGGATACCGACCGAGCCGCTGCGGGTGAAATTGTCCGAGCTGAAATTCTCGGTCACGCCCAGACGACCGGTCAGGCTGACCTCGGGCTGGGTGGCGGCGCGGGCCAGCAACACCCCCAGATCGGCTGCCGTCACCTCGAACTGCGCCCGCAGGATATCGGGATGCCTGCGCATCGCAACGGCCTTGGCCGCGTCCACGTTGCGGGCGGGCAACTGCATCGCAGGCGGCTGGGTCAGGTTGCCGGGCGCACGACCAACGGCAAAGCGGAAATCCTCGATCGCGATGGCCAGATCGCCCTCGGCCTGCGCCAGGTTGCTCCGCGCCTCTGCCAGCCGGGCCTGCGCCAGCGCCACGTCGGTGCGGGTCACCTCGCCCACCTCGAACCGGTCATTGGCGGCGCGCAATTCCTGCGTGATCACGCGGATGTTGTTCTGTCGCAACTGCACGATCTCGGACCGGCTGCGCACATCCATATAGGCCTGCACAGCCCGTTGCAGCACCTGCTGTTCCACCCCGATCAGGGCCTGGCGCGTGCCCAGCACCGTTTCCTTGGCGATGTCCACGCGCATCTGGTTGCGCCCGCCGTTCCACAGCACCAGCTCGGCCGTCAGCGCCATCGACACGCTGCTGCCTTCCAGACCCTGCTCTCCGACCGCGTTGCGCGCCTCGCCGAACTGTCGGGTCACATCGCCGACCCAACGCAGCACCGGGCGCAGGTTCGACACGGCCACCGCCACATCCTCGTCTGCCGCGCGCAGGACCGCCCGGTTCTGCTCCAGCAAGCCGCTGGATTTATAGGCATCCGCCATGGCGTCCGACAGGGTTTCCGCCTGCGCGCCCCCGGGATTGGCCAGAGCAAGGCACAGCCCCGCAACCCCGGCCGCAACCGCCGTTCTGATCTGGGTGATACGCATGTGGCAGGCTCCCGTAGGTGGATATTCGTGATGGTTCAGAGAGTGAACGCGGCGTGACGCTCGAAGCCCGGCAGAACCGGTGCGCCGGCGTTGAAGGCATGGCGCCAGTTCATCGCACCGTCCACCTTGTAGCCGATGCGCGCAACACCAAGATGACCCTCGTCAAACAGGCACAGGATGCGCCCGCCGTCCTTGATCTGGGTGATGATCGTTTCTGGCAGATGCGCCACCGCGCCCTGCAGCACGACCACGTCATAGGTGCCATGCTGCGCCGCACCCTCGGCGAGTGGGCCGACATGGATGATGACGTTGTCGGCCTCGGCCGCACTCAGCGAGGCCTGAGCCTCGGCGGCCATCGCCTCATCCTCTTCGACGCCAACCACAGCCTGCGCCAGTCGCGATATGACAGCAGCGGAATAGCCCAGCCCGACGCCGATATCCATCACCAGCTCGTCGGGCTGAATATCCAGCAAGTCCAGCATCTTGCCCAGCGTCCGCGGCTCCAGCACCACGCGCCCCCGGCCCAGATCGATGTTCTCGCCCATATAGGCAGCCTCGCGCTTGTCGTTGGGCACGAAATCCTCGCGCGGGACGGCAAGCATGGCCTCGATCACGGGAAACTTGGTCACGTCATTGGGGCGTACCTGGGTGTCGACCATGATGGTACGACGCACGGCAAAATCGGTCATCGGACTAAACCCATTCGTTCAGAAGTCCCGCCTGTTTTGTCACATCCCGCCACGGGCGGCAACGCCCAACAACAGCTCATTTGGCCACGATGACCCCGCATAGCCCCTTGCACCCCATGCAACAATCCGCTACCTGATCGCGCACCACAAGGCACGGCGAGTTGGCGGAGTGGTGACGCAGCGGATTGCAAATCCGTCCACACCGGTTCGATTCCGGTACTCGCCTCCAATAAAATCAATGACATAGCAGACTTTCCTCACGCAAAAAAGCGTTGCACACCTGATACACACTGTACACACCGAGCGCGCTGCAGATTCGCTGTGTTGGACAGGGCGTTTGGGGGGCTGCTGTGAGGGCTGTTTTTTGGACTGTGGCAGCAATGACTCACTGTGGCGCACAGTGCTATGGCCTGCCCTGCCCTGCTGCATAATCTACGCAGTTTTCCTGTGTGTGCGCTGACTGTATGCTGGGCTCATGTCCCAGGATGTCCAAACCATCCGCATTAGTGTAGCGCGACAAACTTGATGAGAAGAGCGCGTCAATCAGGATGAGAATCCTTGGTCGCGACGCTTGAGAAGATGCCGCCC